>CAKPDW010000051.1 GCA_934149115.1 uncultured Clostridia bacterium | reverse complement strand
AAAGTTGGATGTGTCTACTTTTAAAAATGCAAAATAAAAAATAATTTTTTTCGTGTCTACTATCTTGACATAGTACAAAATCAAACTAAAGTCTTACAAAAACGTGATAAAAATAAGGAAAACTTTGCAAAAAGTGTGATAAAATTAAACTAATACCTTGCAAAAGTGTGATAAAATCAAAATAAAACCTTGTAAAAACGTGATAAAAATAGTATAATTTATATAAATACACGTATAATATAAAGAGGTGATTATAGTGCGTAGATATATAAAGGAAAAATTAATTGAGTGGAAAAATAGAAAAAATAGAAAACCATTAATTTTAAAGGGAGCAAGACAGGTTGGAAAGACATATATATTAAAAGAATTTGGAGAAGAACAGTATGAAAATATTGCGTATTTCAATTTTGACCATGATGAAACATTAAAGGGATTGTTTTTAAATACTAAAGATCCAAAGAGAATTCTAGAGCAACTTGTATTTGCAACAGGAAAAGTTATAAAACCTGAAAAAACTTTAATAATATTTGATGAAATTCAAGAATGTCCAGATGCGTTGAATTCATTAAAGTATTTTCAGGAAGAAGCTAATGAGTATCACATAGTATGTGCTGGAAGTTTACTTGGAATCAAATTGTCGCATACGTCTTTTCCTGTGGGAAAAGTAGAATACATGGAAATGTATCCAATGACGTTTACGGAATTTCTACTAGCAGATAATCAAGAAAATTTAGTTAAGTATATGGAATCAATAACTAAAATCGAAAAAATACCAGATATACTATTTGAACAATTGAACGAAAAAATGAAAGCATATTTTATAATTGGAGGTATGCCAGAAGTTGTAAAAACATGGGTAGAGACAAAAGATATTGAAGAAGTTACTAGAATTCAAAAACAAATATTAAATGGTTATGAAAATGATTTTGGAAAGCATACAAATATATCAAATATGCAATCTAAAATATTTATTATATGGGAAAGTATAGTATCTCAGCTCGCAAGGGAAAATAAAAAGTTTTTATATCAAGTAGCTAAAGATGGAGCAAGGGCAAGAGAATATGAAGATGCAGTAAATTGGTTAAATAATTCTAATATTGTTAATAAAATATTTAATGTAACTAAACCTGATTTTCCACTTAACGCATATACAGATTTAAGTAGTTTTAAATTGTATATGTCTGACGTTGGATTATTAAGAAGAAAAGCTAATTTAGATTCTAGAATTGTTATTGAAGGAAATAGATTATTTGAAGAATTCAAAGGAGCTTTGACAGAGAACTTTATATTAGATATGTTGTTATTCAAATTTGAAGATAGACCTAATTATTATGTGTTTGATAGGCATGAGATTGATTTTATTATACAATATAAAAATGAAATTATACCGATAGAAGTTAAATCAGGGGAAAGCATTAAGAATACAAGTTTAACAAAATTTAATGAGCGTAACAACAATAAAATTTCAATTAGGTTTTCTACAAAAAATTTAGATAAGAGTGGTAAGATATTAAATATTCCAGTTTTTATGGCAGAGTATGTTGATAAATTAATTTCAATTGAGTTAGAATAAAGATAAATTCATGTATGCGAGAATTAAAATGTAAATCATATAAGTGATGAAACAGCTGGAGTAAATACATCTGAAACATTTAAAGCAACAGTAACAAATGATGGAAAAAGTATTACACTAAATTACTATGGAGAGAATTTAGTATTTTATTTATAAAATTAAGAATGGATAGAAGATACAAAAAAATCACTGATTTAAAATTAGTGATTTTTTTTAAAACCATTATGGTGAGCCATCGGGGGATCGAACCCCGGACTTTCAGATTAAGAGTCTGCTACTCTACCAGCTGAGTTAATGGCCCATATCAACTGACAAAAACAATTATAAAACAACTAATCATATTTGTCAATCAAATAAATTATAAAATTTGAAAAAGTGGGAAAAATAATATTAAAATGTAAAGATTTTGTTATATTTTTATGATATACAAATATATTTTTTTTATACTACTTAAAATATATAAAATGATTAAATATAGATATATCAAGGGTTACAGCCGTTGATGCTTAAAAATTAAAGCATAAAAATTAAAATGAAATAAAAATGTAATAAAGAAAAGCTTTACATAATAACCAGAAAGTGGTATAATAAGAACGTACCACAAAAAAAGATAAAGAGGTGACTTGTATGTTTTATGATTTTAATTCAACAATTAATTACGGAAGCGGAAATGATTATGAAATGGAATACTTACCAACAATTTATAGTGGCCAAATAATGGATAAAGAAATGTTAATTTAAAAAAGTTAATAATGTTAAAATATTTGAATATTAAAGTTAAATGAACTGAAAAGAAGGATAGTTTTTAAATTCTATCCTTCTTTTCAGTTTTAAATTTGTGTAAATAAAAAGAAAGCTAAAAAACTTTCTTTTTATTTTACTATATATTAAGTTATGCTATTTTTAAGCTTCACCAATTTCTTCAAGATAATCATCATAATTACATTCTCTAACAACAACTTTATTATTAGATAAATCTATAATTTTATTTGCAACTGTCTGTGTTAATTGGTGGTCATGAGAAGTGAAAAGTAAATTTCCTTTAAATTTGCACATTCCTTCATTTAAAGCTGTAATACTTTCCATATCTAAATGGTTAGTTGGTTCATCAAATATCAAGAAATTAGCACCAGAAAGCATTAATTTTGAAAGAACACATCTAACTTTTTCACCACCAGAAAGAACATTAACTTTTTTAAGAGCTTCTTCACCAGAGAATAACATTCTTCCAAGAAAACTTCTAACATAAGTCTCATCAGGGTCTTTAGAGTATTGACGAAGCCAATCAACTAAAATTAAATCATTATCAAATAAGTAATTATTATCTTTAGGAAAATAATCTTTTGTAATAGTAGTACCAAAAGATACAGAACCTTCATCTGGTTCTAATTCTCCAGCAATAATTTGGAATAAAGTAGTTTTTGCAATTTCATTATCAGAAAGAATTGCAATTTTATCATCTTTTTTAACTGTAAAAGAAACATTGTCTAAAACTTTTTCACCATTAATAGTTTTAGAAATATTTTTTATTTCCAAGATTTCTTTTCCAGGTTCACGATCAGGTTTAAAATCAATATAAGGATATTTCCTATTAGAAGGTTTAATTTCATCTAATTGGATTTTTTCAAGAGATTTTTTTCTTGAAGTAGCTTGTTTAGATTTAGAAGCATTAGCACTAAATCTAGCAATAAAATCTTGTAATTCTTTTATTTTTTCTTCTTTTTTCTTATTTTGTTCTCTCATTTGCTTTAAAGCCAATTGACTAGATTCATACCAGAAATCGTAATTTCCAGGATAAACTTTTATTTTTCCAAAATCAACATCAGCAATATGAGTACAAACTTTATTTAGAAAATATCTATCATGAGAAACAACTAAAACAGTATTATCAAAATTAATTAAAAATTCTTGAAGCCAATCAATAGTTTTTATATCTAAATCATTAGTAGGCTCATCAAGAAGCAAAACATCAGGATTACCAAATAAAGCTTGTGCAAGCAAAACTTTAACTTTATCTTTTGCTTCAATTTCTTTCATTAGCTTTTCATGTAAAGAAGTATCAATACCCAAACCATTTAAAAGAGTAGCAGCATCAGATTCAGCATTCCAACCATCTAATTCAGCAAAACGCTCCTCTAATTTAGCAGCTTTCATACCATCTTCTTCTGAGAAATCTGGTTTAGCATAAAGGGCTTCTTTTTCTTTCATGATTTTATATAACTCATCATTTCCCATAATAACAGTGTCTAAAACTCTGAACTCCTCATAAGCAAAGTGATCCTGTCTCAAAATAGATAAACGTTCACCTTTATCTAGTACAACTTCACCTTTACTAGGTTCTAATTCACCAGACAACACTTTAAGAAATGTTGATTTGCCAGCACCATTGGCGCCTATAATACCATAACAATTTCCTTTGGTGAATTTAATATTAACATCTTCAAAAAGTACACGCTTTCCAAAACGAACTGTAACACCAACAGTATTTAACATATTAAACCTCCTAATTAATAATTCTTAAAAATTTCAAGCACAATTATATCTCATTTTTGTTAAGATTTCAAATAAATATTGATATTTTTAACTTGATTTAGTATTATTTTAATAGAAAATTACTTAATAGTATGTAGGAGGAATACAAATGAAAAGAAATCAAAAGAAAAAAATAATTCTTGCTGTAGTGATTGTAGCAATAATTATAGTGCTTATAACTGTATATTGTATAGCTACAAAGAAAAGTCCAATTGGACTTGGAGAAGAAAATCAAGAAGAATATAACCTTGATTTAACAAATAAATATGCTGAAAATGATAATGTAAAAATATCAATAGAAAATGTGGCATATGACGGAAAAAATTTAATATTGAAATATGATATTAAATCAAAACAGGACGAAATCTTTAAAGATTTAAGTCCAGACGAAATTCATTTAGACAGAAAAATAAAATTAAATTCAGAAACAGTAAAGGTAAATAATGATAATTCAAATCAGGTGGTAGAAAAAAAATCAGATACTGAATCAGAAATTTATGATATTGTTGAAGTAGAAAACGTGCCAGATAAATTTGAAATCGAAGTTAGATTTTTTGAGAATGATTTAACAGTTTCAGGAGAAACTGAAAGTGATCCATCAGATGAAGAATCTAATGACGAAGATTTGGAAGAATATGAAAGTGAATATGATGAAGATTCAAATACAGAAACAGAAGAAGGAGTAAATGATCCTTCAGACGAAGAAAATGATGATTTAGATGAAAATACTGCACTTAGTGATCCAGGAATGCTTGAAGAAGATGCAACACAAGATGATTATGAAGAAGTTGAAGCAGAATATAATGGAGAACAAACGGAAGAAGAAAAAAATGAAATAAAAGCTGAAGAAAAAGAAAATGATGAAGCAGAAACAGAAAGAATAGGAAGTGTAACATTTAAAGGAACAAAAGAAGAAATTCAAAAAGGAGTAGAAAACTTAGAAATAGCAGAACAATATGAAGAAAACAATGTAAAAATCGAAAGTGGTTCAATAATTAAAACACCATTCAAAACATTTCTTTTATTTGACACAACAATAAGTAACGTAAAATACAGTCAAATCAATAATGGAGAATCAGGAGATCCATCAGCATATAGAATTAATATTGAAGACAGCAACAACCAAGAAACAGACATAAGCGAAAGTCAAGAAATAAAAATAGAAAATGAAGATGGAACAACAGAAAATATAGAGGACTCAGATAATTTAGTAGCAAGAGTAAAAACAAGAATAGTATTAAAAACAAATGAATCAAAAGAATTAAAGATACAACCAAATTATTATATAAATCCAATAGAGAGTACAGAGACAAGTAACGAAAATATCGGAGAAGGATTCCAAATAGAAATTTAAAAAGGAGACAAGCATGAAAAAAAATAAGAAAATTATAATAGCAACAATTATAATTGTTGTAATATTGGTAATAACTCTAGTAGCTGTACTTATTTATAAAGGCAATACAGGAAAGTTACCATTTGTAGAAAATAAAGAAGAAATTGTAAAAATGGTTGAAGATGATGCTTTAAAAGTAACAATTAATGATGTAGCAACAACAAAAGATTATATGATAATAGAATATGAAATCGAAGGAAAAACAGAAAATGAATTTAATAATCCTTCAGAGTATAAGTTGAAAAGAGAAGTAAAAGTAAACGGAAAAACAATTAATAATGATAGAGACGGACTGGAACAAATGGTATATAAAGAATCAGATGAAAAAATAAAATTATATGATATAATAAATATTTCTGATAAGGATATACCAGAAGATTATAAATTAGAAATAGACGCATATGACTGGGATAGAAGCATAAGGGAACAAATAAAAAATATAGGATTTAGTTTAGAACAAGATACTGATGAGGAATTAGAAAATAGTGACGAAGAAATTGAAACAGATGAAGAAGAAACTCAAGAAGATGATACAGAAAATGTGGAAGAAGAAGCAACAGGTGAAGAAGAACCAGAAGAAGTTGATGCGAATATGGATGAAGTTCAAGAAACAACAGAAGATATTGAAAATACAGAAACAGATGATGAAGATATACAAGATGATGAAACAGATATGGAAAGTGATGATGAAAATTCAGTAGAAATAAAAGCACCAGAAACAGATAACACAACTACAAATGAAATAGAAGAACCATTTCGAGGATATTCTAAAATAGGAACATTAAGAGAAGAATTAAACAAAACAGAAACAACAAGTAATGCAACAACAAGCACAAGAGTTGATAAAACAGAAACGGAAGATGCAACAACAACAGTAAAACAAATAATAAAAACAAAATCTGCAAAATTTATTGTAGCAGAAACAGAAATGAAAAATGTTTCTTCTGAAAAAATGGAACAAGATGAAACATATTGTCCATCAAACCTTTCAATAAATGTTCAAGATGCAAATGGAAACTCAATAAATACATACCAATTACAAGACGTTCAAATGTATGATAAAAACGGAAAAAATTGGGACGGACCTGAACTAATAGGTGATGATGAAAACGGCGAAATAACAACAATAGAAGATGGAACAGCTAAAATTAAGAATGTTATAGGACTACTTGGAGAGAACAATGATTTAACAAAAATAAAAATACAACCATATTTTTTTAGAAGTTCAGGAGATGAAAGCGAACAAAACATAAATAATAAAAAATGGTATAACATAGAAGACAATGAGTACTCAAATACAAATAGATATTCAGCAACAATAAATGTAACAGGAATTGATACAGAGGAATATACAATAAAAATTCATTTTACAAAAGAAGGTTTCATACCAGAAGAAGAACCAATGCTAATAGCCAAAAACACATCAAAAGCATTTAATTATTCAACTCCTGATGAGATTACAGATGATGGAGACGGTAAATATACAGCAGAGTTTTCATTAACAGATGATGAAGAAGTAATGAATGATGATGAGGATGATAATATATTCTTAAATAAAATCGAAAATACACAATTTGCTATATTTGAAGATAGAGATGAAAGATTGATTGGTTCTGGTATTTCCCTAGATATATAATATAATCTTTTTATAAAAGTAGAGGTAGAAATGCTTCTATTTTTTTTGTATTAAATGAAAAAAAAGCATACCAAAAATAAATAATATTTGATATAATAACAAAAGTAAAAAAAGAAGGAGTGTCAAATGAATATAATAGAAAAGATAGCAACAGAGCTAAATATAAAACAATCTCAAGTAGAGAATACAATAAAACTTATTGATGATGGAAACACAATACCATTTATCGCACGTTACAGAAAAGAAGTAACAGGAAATCTTAGCGACGAAACACTTAGAGAGTTTGGCGAAAGATTAACATATTTAAGAAATTTAGAAAATAGAAAAGAAGAAATAACAAGATTAATAGATGAACAAGGTAAATTAACAGATGAATTAACACAAGCAATTGAAAAAGCAGAAATACTATCAGAACTAGAAGATATCTATAGACCATACAAACAGAAAAAAAGAACAAGAGCAACAATTGCAAAAGAAAAAGGATTAGAGCCTTTATCAAATATTATATATATGCAATCAGACAAAAGAGACATAAATGAAATAGCAAAACAATTTATTGATCCAGAAAAAGGTATTGAAACAATAGAAGATGCACTAAATGGAGCAAAAGATATTATTGCTGAAAATGTTGCAGACAATGCAGACTACAGAAAGAAAATGAAAAAACTATGCAATAGAGAAGCAGTTGTTACAATAAAAGCAAAAGATGAAAATGAAAAATCACCATATGAAATGTATTACAATTTTAATGAAACATTAAGAACATTGCCAAGTCATAGAATATTAGCAATAAACAGAGGTGAAAAAGAAGATTATTTAAAAGTAAAAGTAGAAAAGCCAGATGAAAAAGTAATCAACTATATTGAAAGAGATATTATACAAGATAAAAATAGTCAATTTGGTAAATTATTAGAAGAAAGTATAGAAGATGGATACAAGAGATTAATAGAACCATCAGTAGACAGAGAATTAAGAAATGACTTATTTGAAAAAGCAGAAGAAAAAGCAATAAAAGTATTTGGAAAAAATGCAAAACAATTACTATTACAAGCACCAATAAAAAATATAACAGTATTAGGATTTGACCCTGCATATAGAACAGGATGCAAATTAGCAGTAATAGATGAAAACGGAAAATTACTAGACACAGCGACAGTATATCCAACAGAACCACAAAATGATGTAGCAGGAGCAACAAAAGTAATAGATAATTTCATAGAAAAATATCATATTAACATGATAGCAATAGGAAATGGAACAGCATCAAGAGAATCAGAAATGTTTGTATCAGATTTAATTTCAAAACACAAAGAAGAAATCTATTATGCAATAGTAAGTGAGGCAGGAGCATCTGTATATTCAGCATCAAAATTAGCAACAGAAGAATATCCAGATATTAATGTATCATTAAGAGGAGCAATATCAATAGCGAGAAGACTTCAAGACCCATTAGCAGAATTAGTAAAAATTGATCCAAAAGCAATAGGAGTTGGACAATATCAACATGATGTAAACCAAAAGAAACTATCAGAAAGTTTAACAGGAGTAGTTGAAGATGCAGTAAATAATGTTGGAGTAGATGTTAATACAGCAACACCATCATTACTTTCATATGTTTCAGGAATAAACAAGCAAGTAGCAAAAAACATAGTAGAATACAGAGATCAAAATGGAAGCTTAAAACAAAGAAAAGAATTATTAAAAGTACCAAAATTAGGGAAAGTTGCATTTGAACAATGTGCAGGATTTTTAAGAATATACAATGGAAAAAATCCACTAGAAATAACTGGTGTACATCCAGAAAGCTATGATAAAGCAGAAGAATTATTAACAAAATTAGGATATACAGTAAATGATTTAATAGAAAATGAAAGATTAACTCAATTAAGAGAAAAACTAAAACAAGTAAATGTGAAAGAAATGGCAAAAGAACTAGACATGGGAGAATTAACTTTACAAGACATAATAAAAGAATTGTCAAAACCAGGACGAGATCCAAGAGATGATATGCCAAAACAAATATTAAGAAGTGACGTATTAAAATTTGAAGATTTAAAAGAAGATATGATATTAAAAGGAACAGTAAGAAACGTTACAGACTTTGGAGCATTTGTAGATATAGGAGTAAAACATGATGGGCTAGTACACATTTCACAATTATCAAATAACTATGTAAAAAATCCATCAGACGTCGTATCAGTAGGAGACATAGTAAACGTAAAAGTAATAGGTATAGATTTAGAAAAACAAAAAGTAAGCTTATCAATGAAAGAATGTCAGTAGAAACTACACAAGAAACTACACAAGAGACTACACAAGAAACTACACAAGAGACTACACAAGAAACTACACAAGAGACTACACAAGAAACTGCACAAGAGACTACACAAAAGACTACACAAGAGACTACACAAGAAACTGCACAAGAGACTACACAAGAAACTACACAAGAAACTGCACAAGAAACTACACAAGAAACTACACAAGAAAAGATGTTAAAGTTAATTAAAGAAAATCCAACTATAACCCAAGTGCAAATGTCAAAAGTACTTGGAATTACAAGAGACGGTATTTCCTACAATATAAAACAACTAAAAGAAAAAGGAATTATTGAAAGAGAAGGTTCAACCAAAAACGGAAAATGGATTATAAAAAATCTAAAGTAAAATAATTACAAAAACTTATCAAAGCTATTTATCCGTAAGAAAAAATAGAAGTTGCAAATATTAATTAGGAAAATCCAAAAAATGTATAAAAAATAATATTCAAGAAAAAGCCAAATCAATAGTTGATTCGGCTAACCCCTAAGGAAACACAATTTTATGTAATTAAAAAGAAATTAAAAAGATATATTATGAAATAAAAATAAAAAACTGACCTTGAAAAACCACAATACTGGGATTTCAAGGTCGTTTTTTGTCTTATAGATTAGTAAAAAACAAAAGACTATAAAAAAACTTCCATTGACGAATACACAAAAAACTTTAAAATATAAAATAGTTTAGAGTAAAAACAAAAGAGGTAAATAATTATGTTTAAAGTAAAATTGTCAAAAAAGAAAATTTTGACAGGAGTAATTGTGCTTATAACAATTGCGACTGTGTTTATTTTGAGTGGAATAAATCAAGAAGAAAATAAAAAGAAAATAAAAAATATTATAGCAGATCCAGAGTTGGCTCGTGCAATGACATATGAGCAATTTAAGGATGGAGATGAGAACATAGAAGGTACAAACAATGTAAAATTTAGTGCCTTTTTCTTGCGTGACATAAATAACGACGGCTATGCAGAAAAAATAAAAGGAACCTGCAAAGAAATAGGCGAAGAAGATACTTTATACATGGAGATAAATGTACAAACAGAAGGCATATTGAAAAACGGAAAAATAGAAATCAATGGAAACAATTTTTACCTTGTAACAACTTCTCCAAAAGATTCTGAATTAAAGGACAATTACATTAGTACTAACACAAAGACGATTGAATTCAATGATTTGAATAATGGAACCCAAAAACTTTTAACAGGAAAAGTGAGATGTGGAGATTATTCATATTCAAGTTTAACAACAGAAGCAATTGGAAAGAACATAAACAATCTTTCAAGAAATGATAATAAAATAATTTTTACAGGAACATATATTGATTCAAATGGAGAATCAAAAGAAATAAGAAAAGAGATTGACATATCAACAGATTGGTACGGAAAAACATCAGCAGAAATTACAGCAACAAACACATTATATTCTGATATGGATAAAAGACAAGATGAGGCAAATGAAACATTAACATTAAGAGCAGAAATTATAACAGATGAAAAATTAAATATACTAAATATCAAAAAGAATTATGTAGAAGGAACAATACCACAACTAAATGGATACGACCCAATAAGTGTTACATCAGATACAGCCTCAATAACATTTAACTATGATGAAACAACAAGAAAATTTACAATAACAAGAGAAGCGGAAACAAATGAAACAGGTGAAATTACAACAGCAGTTAGTAACAGAAATATATATGCACTAAATATAGT
>CAKPDW010000050.1 GCA_934149115.1 uncultured Clostridia bacterium | reverse complement strand
TAATAGCATTATAATCATTGGATCAATTAATGCCTTTATAAATTTCTTAACTATGCCATCTCTTGGTGGTTCTTTCAATTTGTTTAGTCCATTTTTTTCAAGTCTTTCTTTCGCTTGTTCTGAAGTTAATCCGTTTTGTGTTGACTCTATAGTCTTTAAAACTTCATCAGCACTTTTTAAATATTCTTTCACTTTTCTTTCCTCCTCATAAATAATGTTGGATTATTTTTTAATCACTAGGCTTTCAGCATTGTCTATTTTTCTAACAAAAAAGAGACCAGTTTGCACACTTTTTAGTTGCAAACAAGTCTCATTATTTAAAACATAGCCAGATTTTGCAATCGGGTATGTTGGCTATGTTACATATTTAAAATATGTTAATTACTCCCTCATTCATATTGAAGATATTATATACTAAATGACTTTTGTTGGCAACAATTATTTTTATTTTTCTACTTTAATTTATATTTGTATAAAAAATAATAATACAGTTAAATTTTTCAATCACCTCATTTAATAATATTACCAATAATTTCATCAACTAAACTATCATTCAATTCAATTTCTTTGTTTGGAAATCCTATTTCTGGATGAATTCCATCTTTATTATGAAAATCTGAACCTATTGTAACAAATAGATTATTTTTTTTCGCAAATTCATTCCATTTTTCAGATTCATTAATTTTTTTGCAGTTTCGGTCTACATATAAATAATATACTTCAACTCCATCTGGATTCATATCTCTTATAATTTTTTGTATATCTTCCTCTTTTAAATCATCTTCATATTCATAAGCAACTGGATGAGCTAAAACCACTTTTCCATTTGCTTTTCTTATAATTTCAGTAGCTTCTTTAGGTGTACATGTTTTCTTTCTAACATATGCAGAGCAATTTTCATTCATAACTGTTTCTATAAATTCACCTTTATTAGGAATGTGTCCAAACTCTGCTATTAATTTATTTTTATTTTTTTCACTATTTACTATATCAAGTGCTATATGTGCTTTTGTTACCGCTTCTATTTTATCTAATTCATCAACGTCCAGATAATATCCTAATTCATTTAATTTCTCTGCCACATCATGTAAATAAATATGTCTAGCATTTCTTAACTTATACAAGCTATCTCTAAAATTTTGGTCATTCATATCGAAATTATAACCTAATACATGAATTCCAGCTTTCTCAATTTTAGTTGATATTTCAACTGCATTTATTAATTGTATATTCTTACTTTTAGCATACAAAAATAATTCATCATCATACGCATCAATTGTATCATGATCTGCTATTGCAATAACTGACACATTATTTTTCACAGCCTCATCAATCACTTCTTTTGGCGTTAATGCTCCATCAGATACATTTGTATGTATATGTAAATCTATTCTTTTTTGCATAATTCTTTCTCCTCTTTATATAATTCAAACATAGATTTATACATTTTATATTTCCAACTCTACATCCTTAAATCCCTTATATAGTTCATCTATTTTTTCAAAAATTTCTTTTTCTTCATTACTCTCTGCTTTTGAATTTAGATTTTGTGAAAAATTTGCTTCATAATATCTCACTGCAGTATTTTTGTCTTTTTCCCTTCCGATAATTTATTGCCGTTTTTGCATCTGGAAATTCATGGATATTACTATTATAAATTCTTATAGGCTTTTCAGGAGTTTCACCTCTTGTATAAACTTCAACTATATCAGCTAGCCCCGATTTTTCCAAGAATTCAATTGTATCCACCATTTCTGATTGATATGCTTTATAAAAAGTGTCTTTAGAAACTATTCTTCCCCAACCTTTTTCTTTTATTTGACCTTGATATCTTTCAATTATAGACATTAAACAATTTAATTCATTAACAGCCATTGCTCTTACAATAATTTTATGATTTTTCATTTTTTCTATCATCTTTTGAAACAAAAATAATTTTCTACCTGTTCCTTCATATAAAACATTATAATTTTTATCAATTGCTGTATACAACAAATTATCTGTCCAAACTTTACTACTTTCATTTGTAACTTTTATATAATATTCTGGATATAATTCAGCTATCTCATTTGCCTTAGGATAAAATGGCTTTAATTCATCATTATTTACTATAACTAAATTTGAATCCTTAAATTGACTCAATGCATAACCATTCAAACCTGTTTTCCCTGAACCTGGAGGAGCAATATCAATAATTGCAATTGGATTTTCAACTGGTCTTTTTCCATATAACATTAATTCATTTATTTTCTCTCCTAATAAATCCTCTTCTTCTTTAGATATTTGATACTTTGTTTTTGCATCATCCAATGTTGCTATTTTTTCTTTCACTCTTACCATCTCCTCTCATTTCAGGTCCATATGTAAAAAGAACTTTTTTTATAATTTCTTCATCACCCAAATAAACTTTATCTCTTTCTTTTAAAAGTTCTTTCATTTCATCATCAATTATCTCATCACTATTTTTCGAATGCAGTGCAATTTTAGCAGCAATTATTTCTATTGCAATTTCTAAATCCGTATTATTAACCATTTTCTCCTCCTCTCAATGTCTACATATTTAAAATTAGATTATCTTCAGTACATAATTATTTTCTTAGAGCACAAAAATACGATAAAAAAAATCTATATAATAATTTCTTTTATTACTTTTCCATCTATATTTTTTAATTTCATTTTATTTTCATCTATTATTAAATAACTATTTTCTGTATTATCCTTTGGTAATGAAAGTGAACCTGGATTTGCAAAAATTACTCCATCTTTTTCTTTTATAAAACCTGTGTGAAAATGTCCATACAACATAATATCTATCTTTTCATCTGGAAGATTATCAATATTGTAATTTTGCCCATGTGTGCAAAATACCTTTTTACCATTTATGTCTAATAATAGATTATCATTAAACTTAAATTCAGAAATCATTTCATCAACTTCTGCATCACAATTTCCTTTTACAGCTTCTATATATTGCTTTAAAGAATTTAATATTTCAGCCACTCTCATTGGTGCATATTCTTTTGTTAATGGATTTCTTGGTCCATGATAATATAAATCTCCTAACAAAATTATTTTATCAGCTTTCTCCTTTTCAAATATATTTGGTATTTGTTCTGCATAATATGCTGAACCATGTATATCTGATACTACTAAAACCTTCATTTTTATCCTCCTATTTTTTATATCATATATTTTAACATATAATTTTATTTATTCACAAGAACAAAAAGCGAAGAATAATAACATTTGCACTTATTATAGCCTTTTAAAATTTATGTGCATCGTTAATTTTATACAATAAAAAATGCCAAGATTCAAATGAACCCTGGCATTATTGCTAGATGGATAATAAAAATCATTATTATTATTTACTTATTTTTTACTAGTTGCTTTTTCTGTATCTTCCAGCATATTAAAAATAAATGAACCGTTTTCGCCTCCCACATAATTTGGGAACTTTCCATCCCACTTATTTAATAACTGCTGTCTTAATACAGGATCTGTTAAACTCTTAGCTAACAATTTATTAGCTTCTGCCTGCTTCTGCGCCTGAATATAGGTTGCTTCAGCATTTGCTTTAGCTAATTTTGTCTTTTTAACATACTCTTTTTCAGCATCAATCTCTGCAACTTTTTTATCGTTTTCTGCTTTTGCGATATTTTTTGCATTCTCAATGTCCTGTTTGTCTTTTTCAATCTGGGCAAGTCTCTTTTGTTCAAGAGCCTTATTGTAGTCATCCTGGAAATCTGCATTTCCAACAATAGTACTAACTATGATTACTCGATTTTTGCCATACTTTTCATTTGCAAGTTTCTGCAATGTTTTTGTTATTTCTGGCTCGATTAAACCACGGTTAGTTGCATCAGCATCAGTAAATTTTACACTTGATGCTTTTACTGCTGAAGACACAATATCGGTTCCAATAATGTTATCAAAGTCTTCAACATTACTATAAAACCATACAATTCCTTCTACAGTGGCCCGATAGCTTACTGATACATTTTTATAATATATCACTGTTCTATCTTTAGTTTCTGACCAACATTTGCTTTTAATTACAGTAGTCTGTTGTTTGTTATTATATGTGTGAATTCGTTCAATGAATGGCTTTTTAAAACCAATTCCTGATTTAATTGGAGTCTCATTTACCTGTCCGAGCGTTACCGATACACCTGTGTAATTAGTTTTCACAATATATATCGATTGACTCAGAACAATCAAAAAGACACCAGCCACCAAAACAGCTACTTTTGCACCTTTTGACCATTTTTCAAATATTGCTCCATGAAAAAAGCAAGCAAAAATGCCAAAGATAGTTACAATAATACCTAAAACGAATAATACTATCGTCATACTTAGCCCCTTTCTTTATCCATCTAGCTTTTTCAATTAACAGTGACTTGATTATTTTAGCATTCTTTACATAAAAATTCAACATATTTTATTAATGTTTTTAAGAAAATAAATCTTAAATTTTTCGGTCTTTTTTCTCTATAAAATCAAAACATCCCGGCAATATTTTACATACTAAAAAACAAGAATACAAATTAAAAACTTCTTTGTATTCTTACATTCAATTTCAAAACTATTATTTCAACTTTTTAGATATATACATAAACGGAGTATCACATATTGCAATAATTATCTCTAATATAGAAGTAGTAGTTGCAATACTCAAAATTGTATTGTAATCATAAATTCCAACAAACGCAAAAAACACAAAGAAATAATTTTCTAAACAGTTTGAAATTATTGTAGATACATTATTTCTAAGCCATAACTGTTTTGGAAATTTTCTTTTAAGCTTTTCAAACAAGTATATATCTAACATATTACTTACTCCAAACATAACTATGCTCGAAATACTTACTCTCGCATTTATAGAGAACAATGTTTTCATACTCTCATTACTTAAATCAGTCTCACTTGGAATATATGAAACTGTAAGTGTTGTTGCCATTATAAAAATTATCTGTGAAACAATAGCTAAAATTACTGCCTTTCTACTATCCTTCACATCATATTTTTCACTCAAAATATCTGTTGCAAGAAAAATAGATGCAAACATTACATTCCCTAAACTTGCTGTTATCCCCAGGATATCTATGCTTTTACATACAAATATATTCGCCATAATTGTAGCAATACTAATCCATACATATAATCCCTCTTTTTTAAACACTTTTTCCATACATACAACTATACTAAAAGTTGCAATAATACTTATAATTCCTAATACAATATTCATTTCTTTACCTCTTTCCTTTTTTATACTAGGCGGCGTAGACTAACTAGTATATTTTCTTTTTTTATTATATTGGAATAATTTATTTTTATTGTCCTATTTATTTATCAACCAATCTAACACATTCATTTTCTTTATTCCGTCAAAATCTGCTATTGGGTCTATATCCATAGTAAGTATATACTTAGGATAATGATTATTTATTTCTTATAATGGTGCTAATTCTCCTGATAACAAGTATGCATTTGAACCTGTTATATATACATCTGCATTTTTTATTATATATAGTCCATCTACTGCTTTTGGGAACTCAGGCACGTTTTGAACTTCATCTAGAAAAATATAATATTGATTTTCGTCTTTTATTTGTTGTTTTACAAATTTGTATAAGTCTTTATAATTTTCAAAGTCGTTATCTGGATTTTCAAGATTTATTGATATTATATGATTTTCTTCTATTCCAATACTTTTTAAATACTCCATAAATAATTCAAACAAAGTTGATTTTCCACATCTTTTTATACCTGTTACAGCTTTTATTAAATCTTTATCTTTCCACTTTTTTAATTTATCTAAATATTCTTTTCTTCCTATCATATTATTGCCTTCAACATTATTATATCTCAATCTAAAAAAAATTTACAATCAAATAACTTTTATAATTTTTTATTTTATCATTTTTAAATATTTTTAGCATATACATTTGTAGTTTTTCTTTACTTTTGTAGAAAAAAGCTGTATTATAGTTTAGAAACAAAATTTTATATAATATTTGGAGGTTAAATAATGGGTGATTTGCGAACAACAAGAACGTTTCATTTATTGAAAAATGCTCTTTTAGAGCTTCTTAGTAAACAATCTTTTGATACAATAAGAGTTAATGATATTTGTAATTTGGCAATGGTTCACCGAACTACATTTTATAGTCATTTTTCTGATAAATACGAATTACTTGATTATTGTATCAACGATATTGAAAACGAATTAACTAAAAACTTTGAACCAAAAAAATATTCAACAGCAAAAGAGTTTTACTCTGATCTTTTCAATCATTTATTAAATTACTTAGGTGAAAATAAATTGTTTTTTAAAAATATGCTAAACAATAATTATACAGCTGGAATTATCACTGTTTTTCATAATTCGGTAATAAAATCTATTACTGAATTAATTGAAAAAGAAAATAATGCTGGAAAATATTTTGATGTTCCTACAAAAATTATGGCTGAATTTTATGCAGGTGCTGTCACTTCAATCATTACATGGTGGTTAAAAAGTAATAGTAAAATTTCTGAAACTGCCTTATGCAATTATATTATTACATTAATTTTTGATGGTCAGAAATAAACACTAGACTTTTTTATTATTTTTGTGTATGATTATATATATTCGTATTGAAAGGATTGATATAAATTATGTCTAATTTGAAAAAAATAATTGTTTTATTTATTGCTCTAACATTAATTGTTGGAAATATGGTTTTTGCAGCTAATAGTTCATCTGTGATTTCAGATGATGATGAAGAAGCTAATGTTACTACTTCTGAAAACTCTAACAACTCTAATAATTCCAGCCAGAATTCTTCTAATAACACAGCTAACAATACATCTTCTGATGAAGATGATTCAGATAATCAAGTAACAAACAACACTTCAAGAAATACTGCTTCAGGAAATAAAGTAACTAACCAAAGTTCTACTAATGCTAAATCAACTACATCATCTCCTAATTCAACAACAAGTGGCATTAATAATACAGATTTTGGAATAGCTAATGCTTTATCTTTTGTTTTAATTGCAGTTGGAGTATTATTAATCTTTTTATCAATAGCAATTTTAATAAGAATGAAAAAATAAAACAAAAATTTAAAAATTTGATTTTTTATAAAGCACTTTTTAAGTGCTTTTTTTGTATATTTTTATTTTTTTAGTCAATACTAAAAATAAATTATGAAATATTTATGGAGGTATATTATGAAAATACAAAATAAAATCATACTTTTTTTAGTTGCTTTTCTTCTTATTTTTTCCTTATGTTCTCTTACTTATGCAACTGAACAAATGAATAATGTTGGCAATGATGTAAAAAATGCTACTGAAAATGCAGGAAACACTATAAAAGATTCTGCTGATAAAGCTAAAGAAGGTGCCGAAAATATGACAAGAGGTGCTAAAGAAAAAATGGAAAATGCAACAAATGATGTTAAAAACACTATGGATAATAGTGGAAACTCAACATCTGAAAATTTAACTGGAGACTATAATACTACTCGTACTACAGCTGAAGATACTACAGCTACTGCCACAAACAATGCCACTATGTGGATGTGGATAATGCTTGCTGTTGTTGCTGTTCTTATTATTGGTCTTGTTTGGTATTATGCTTCTCAAACAAATAATAACAGTCACTAATTTTTCTTAGTAGTGTTTTGTGTTTTTCTTAATATTGTCTTTTTTCGAGGAACACTAAGCACTACTTCTTTTTTATATTATAAACGCTTTTACTCTATTTCTAAAATTTTAATAAATACATAACTACTTATTGTTCATAGATTTTTATTATGTTATAATAATTTATATTTTGAAAGGATTATTTTATTATGGATACAAAATTAATTGCTAAAAATCCAAATGCATACAGAAATTATGACATAAAAGATACAATCGAAACAGGTATCGTTCTTTCTGGTACAGAAATTAAATCAATTCGCAATGGAAAAATCAATTTAAAAGATGCCTATGCCATCATAAAAAATGGTGAAGTTTTAGTTTATGGAATACATATTAGCCCTTACGAATTCGGTAATATTTATAATAAAGATCCATTAAGAACAAGAAAATTATTATTACATAAACATGAAATAAATAAACTTGTTGGAATGGTTCAGCAACAAGGTGTCTCTCTAATTCCAATATCAGCTTATTTTAAAGGTTCAAGAGTCAAAATTCAATTAGGCATTGGTAAAGGAAAAAAATTATTTGATAAACGTGAAGATTTAAAAAAGAAAGATGATGAAAGATATATGCTTAGAAAAATGCGTTAAAAAAGCATTATAATAAGTGCTTTTTAGCTCTTATTATAATGTTTTTCTATGATATGAATATTCAAAATTATAATATCAAATTAACCTATAATCTCTTTTATTACTTCTCCTGCTATAATTAATCCAGCTACACTTGGAACAAATGAAATACTTCCTGGAATTTGATTTTTTATTATACATGTTCTACGTGTTCCTGGTGGACATATACAATGATTTTTACAACTATTTTCTTCGCTTGCATATGGTTTAATTGGTTCTTCTTTTGAATATACAACTTTTAATTTTTTTATTCCCCTTGCACGCAATTCTTTTCTCATAACTTTTGCTAAAGGACATACACTAGTTTTATAAATATCTGTAACTTCAAATCGTGTTGGATCAAGTTTGTTTCCTGTTCCCATAGCAGAAATAATAGGAATATTCAATTCATTTGCCTGCATAACAAGTTCTATCTTAGCAGTCACAGTATCTACTGCATCTACAATATAATCTAGACTATTATCTAAAATTTTTATCTCTGAATCTGGCATATAAAATTCTTTATATGTTTCAACTTTTGCATCTGGATTAATTTCTAAAATTCTCTCCTTCATCATATCGACTTTATATTTTCCAATATTTTTTCTTGTAGCATGAATTTGTCTATTCAAATTTGTCAAACATATTTCATCATCATCAATTAGAATAAAATTTCCAATTCCAGCCCTCACTAATCCCTCTACAACAAAAGAACCTACACCTCCGATACCAAATATAGCCACTTTTGCATTATGTAATTTATCAATACCTTCTTTTCCTATTAATAACTCTGTTCTAGAAAACTGATTCATTTATGTACCCCTTTCTTTATTTTGAAATGATTAACAATAATCATTTCATTTTTTATTTTATAGTTCGTAATCTAAGTGCATTTAAAATTACGAATAAACTACTAAATACCATTGCTAGTGCTGCTAACATAGGATTCATATTTAATCCTATACCTGAAAAAACACCCATAGCAATTGGAATCATGCATACGTTATAGAAAAATGCCCAAAATAAATTTCCACTAATATTTCGTATCGTTTTTGCACTAATACCAATTAAATCAATAATTCTTCCTAAATTATCATTCATAATAACTACTTGTGCAGAATCCATAGCAATATCAGTACCAGAAGAAACTGAAACACCAATATCAGCTTTAACCAAGCTAACACTATCATTAATTCCGTCACCACACATCATAACTATTCCGTCTTTTTTAAATTTTTCAACATATTCTGCCTTTTGATTTGGCATAACATTAGCAATAACAGTTTCAATACCTACTAAATTTGCTATTTTATTTGCTGTTGTTTCATTGTCTCCTGTAAGCATAACCACGTTAATATTCTTCTTTTTTAAACTTTTTATAACTTCAGGAACATCTTCCTTGATAACATCTTTAACTCCTATCAAAGCAACAAGTTTTCCATTCATACTAACATATAAAATACTATTTCCATCATTAACCAATTCATCTGAATCATCATTATCTATAGAAACTCTGAATTCATTCATTAATCGCTTATTTCCTACTAAAACATTATAATCTTTTATTGTAGCTGAGACTCCTTGTCCTGAAATTGCTTTAAAATCAGATACTTCATCAATTTTAATATTTCTATTTTCAGCTTCATCAATTATTGCTCTTGCAATAGGATGTTCTGATTTTTTTTCAACACTAGCAGTGAACTTTAAAATTTCATCATCACTTAATGAACTATAATTATACATTTTTGAAAAACTTAAAGTACCCTTTGTCAATGTACCTGTTTTATCAAAAATAACAGTTTTTACTTTATGCGCATTTTCTAAACTTTCACTATTTTTAACTAATATTCCCTTCCTACTGCAGATTCCAGATGCAATAACAATAGCTAAAGGAGTAGCTAACCCTAAACTACATGGACATGCAACTACCAAAACAGTAACAAAATTGTTTAACGCCTCTGCAAAATTTTTACTAATTATTAACCATATAATAAATGTAATAATCGCTAAAGCAATTACTATTGGTACAAATACACTACTTACTTTATCTGCAAGTTTCGATATTGGAGCTTTTGTATTTGTTGCCTCAACAACTAATCTTACAATTTCTGAAACAGTAGATTCCTTTCCAATTTTTTCAGCTTTATATTTAATTGCTCCTTCATAATTAATACTGCCAGCTATAACTTTTGAATCAATCTCAACCTTTTTAGGAATACTTTCTCCTGTAATAAAAGATTCATTTATATGTGAATTTCCTTCAACAACAACTCCATCAACTGCAATTTTTTCACCAGGTTTACAAACAACTATATCACCTTTTTCAATTTCATCAAGTGTAACTTCAATTTCTTTACCATCTCTTTCAATAACTGCTGAATTAGGAGTTATTGTCATTAATTCTTGAATTGCCTCTTTAGTTTTATCAGTATTTATTCCTTCAATATACTTTCCTATTTTTATAAAGAAAATAACAATTGCAGATGATTCATAATAAAGAGAATGAACAAAACTTGTGTCCCCTAAAATAATTTGTATTGTTCCATAAACACTATAAATGAAACTAGCCAAAACTCCTATCGTAACTAAAGTGTCCATATTAGGAGTTCCATGTAATAAATTTTTAACTCCATTTTTTAAAATATTATATCCAAGTCCTAAAACAATACTTGTCAACACCAACAATAAAATTGCATAATTTAAAGGATGTTTCATCATGCTTAAAAAAGGAATGTCTGGCAGACCTATCATATGTGCCATTGAAATATATAAAATTAAAATTGAAAAAATTGATATCAGTATAAGATTAACTTTTTCTCCTGATTTTTTTCTTTCTTCTTTTTTTAAATCATCTATGCCTAAGCTCTCAAAACCCGCTTTATCAACAAATTTTTCAAGATCATTTATTGACAATTTTGAATCATCATATTCAATGCTTGCATTGTTCATTACAAGATTTACACTAGCTTGCTTAATTCCATCTTGTTTGTTCAAATATTTTTCTAGTCCACTAGAGCAAGCACTACAAGTCATTCCTCCAATTTTCAATAATACTTTTTTCAATACTTTTTCTCCTTTATTTTACTTCAAAACCAGCATCTATAATAG
>CAKPDW010000049.1 GCA_934149115.1 uncultured Clostridia bacterium | reverse complement strand
AATATTATATCAGCATCAACTTTTTTAGCTAATTTTAATGCCAAATCATATGCTTTTGCAACTTCTGGATTTGGATAGTCAACTGTTGGAAAATTACCATCTGGTAATTCTTGTTCTGGAACAACATAAACGTGTTCAAATCCAAGCTCTTCTAGAACTCTTTGTACTGGCTTATTTCCAGCGCCATGTAATGGAGTATATACTATCTTTATATCTTTTCCCATTTCGTGAGTAACCTCTGGGTGAATTGATTGAGACTTCAATGCTTCAATATATCTCTTATCTATAGCATTACCAATTAGATGATATAATTTTTTCTCTCCTGCCTCTTCTCTTGACATTGTTTTAACCATAGAATATTCAGTAACTTTATTTACTTCTTCAATAATTTCTCTATCTCTTGGTGCAACAATTTGAGCACCATCTTCCCAATAAACTTTATATCCGTTATATTGAGGTGGATTATGACTAGCTGTAATCATAATTCCAGCTGTAGCTCCTAATTCCCTAACAGCAAAAGACAATTCTGGAACTGGTCTTAAGTCTTCGAATTTATATGTCTTTATTCCGTTAGCATTCAAGCATAAAGCTGTATATTCACTAAATTCTTTTGACATTCTTCTTGAATCATAAGAAATAACTACACCCTTCTTTTCAGTTCCTTGCTTTAAAATATAATTAGCTAATCCTTGTGTAGCTTTTGAAACAGTATATTTATTCATTCTATTAGTTCCTGCTCCAATTACACCTCTTAAGCCAGCTGTTCCGAAATCTAAAGATTTATAAAAACGATCTTTAATTTCTTCATCATTTCCTTTGATTTCAAGTAATTCCTGTTTTGTTTCTTCATCTATATCTGGATCTTCACACCATTTTTCATATTGAGCCATATATGCCATTTTATTCCAATAATCAGTATATAATTTTCTTGCTGTTTCTGGACTATCTTGACCCTCTGCATTTTTAATTGGTGCAAATTCTTCTTCTCTTTTTACTCTTAAAACTACAACATCATCAAGCATTTCATAAGAATCAAATATAAATAGTTCAAATTTATAAGCATTAGGCTCTTTAGGTACAATTAATTTTCCATTCTCATCTACATATTTAGCTTTTTTAAAAGCTGTGTGATAAGGTAATCTTAAATCACTTACTTTTTCTAAACCTTTTATATTATATAAATGGAAAATAGCATTAGCATCTCCATAAACTAAAGCGCCATACTTGTCTCTCATTTGAGCCATTTCATCGGAAATTTCAGTATATTCTATAACACCTACTTTTTTATTTTTTCTACAGAATACACCAACTTTTTCTTTAGGATCTGTTTTTTCAATTGTTTTTACTGATCCTAAAACTTTATTTTCAATTGACATTCCTATTAATAATGGATCAACTGATTTTACAAGAACATTATCAACACCACTTACAAAAATCCATTCGATTCCATCTTCTTTCATTTGTTTAATAATCTTCTCTTTTCCCATAGCTTTTAAAGTTCCACCATGGCCATCAGCTGCTTTTTTCACCATTTTGTTTTCATCTAACAATATTTTTCCGTCAACACTTATCATAGGTAATTCGCCTTGAATAAAAAATTTTATTGATGTCTTAGGATAACCAAAATATTTATGTTCTTTAAAAAATTCAACTGTTGCCTTGTTATTCTCTCTACTTGTCATTATGTACCAAGGAATAGTAACTCCATACTTTTCATTTGCTCTTTTTAGTGTATCACATAATAATTCAAATAATGATTTATGTGATGGCAATCCCATATCAAAAGTACCCTTTGGACCTTTATGTCCTAATCTAGTTCCTTGACCTCCTGCCATTGTAACTACAGCAAATTTGTTTGATTTAATTGCTTCTTCACCTTTTGCTTCATATTCTTTTGTCTCTGTTGCAGTTAATTTTGATTTATCTACATAATCAATTGGTTCCACTGTTACATCTTTTAAGTCTATTGGTTTTTTTGCATTCTTATAAAGTGTATCCATTAACTCAAAATCAATTGACAAAATTTGATCAAGCAATTCTTCTTTTTTTTCATCGTCTAATTCATCATAAAATTTTAGCAAGTGTTCTTGATTATATTTTTTTACAAGACTTTTTGCTTTTTCATATTTTTCGTTCATTTTTTATCTCAGACTCCTTCCTTTAAATAAATATTACAAATCAAATCAAACATATCTTATACTATTCATTCTATTTAGTCAATATACCTTTTAACTTCTTTTGTATGCCAAACATTTCTGATATTTTTCTCTCACCACTTGTATTTAAAATTGCAAAATGATTTTCCAAAATTTCTCTAGAATTATCCTCAAAAGTATCAATATCAAAACAATTTATGACTTTATTATTTTTCTTTAAAACACTATTAATTTTCTTTATATAATTATAATTACCTTTTACCAATATAATTTTGTTTTCAATTTCAGCAATTTGCTCCATTGACAATAAATTTCTTCCCCATCTTATCTTTTTCATTTTTGCTTTTTTTGATTTTCCTAAATTTATTTTTTTCATTATTATATTTACTTCATTTTCTAAACCTTCATCTAATATTGTAATAATTTCATTACCTTTTTCAACTTCTTTTTCAACATATGGTGTTAACATTACCACTAAATGCATTTCATTCACATATAAACTGCAATACTTCTGTGTTTCACTATTTTCAACCACAATCATCCCTCCTAGGTTTCTTTTGGTAAATTTTACCATCAAGTTTTTTATCAGTCAAGTATAATCGTTTTACGTTTTTCGACATGAATATTTATCCAAAAACTGTCAATACTTTATATAACTGAAAAGGAGGTTATCATGAACGCAAAAAAAATTTTTATTATTTTATTTTTATTTATTTTTTATTTTATTTTCTATTCATTTTCATACTCATACTCAGTATCAAATAATTTAGAAGATACATTATTTCGCCTACATGTTATTGCCAATAGTGATTCAAAAGAAGATCAAGATTTAAAAATATATATAAGAGACAAAGTAGTAACATATTTAAAAAACTTTTCTTTTGATAATAAAAAAGAATTAGTCGAATTTCTCAACTCACATCAATCTGAATTACAACAAATAATCGATTCCGCTATAGCAGAACAAGGTTATCAATATACAGCTTCATTTGAAATAGGAAATTCCTATTACCCTCAGAAAAAATATGAAAACATCATATTACCATCTGGATATTATGATGGTTTAAAAATAAAAATAGGAAAAGCCGAAGGGAAAAACTGGTGGTGTGTTCTTTTTCCTCCAATGTGTTTAATTGATTCTTCTACATGTGAATTACCAGAAGAATCTGAAATCATTTTAGAAAACACATTATCAAATGAAAGCAATTCATTAGTATCATCTAATGAATCAAATTATAAATTCAAATTTAAGTTGGTCGACTTTATTAACAATCTATAATATAGCATTTTTTTAGCATTTTTCTTGTCAATACCTATTTTTTATGATATATTCAAAGAACGAGTAAAAGTTATTTTATATATAGGATAAAAAATTTTACTACATATATTTTTTTGCTAAAAATCCTATAATCAATATAATCAAATTGGGGGTATAATTTTGGAAAAATTAGTTATCACAGGTCCTACACCTTTACGTGGAGACGTAAAAATAAGTGGAGCAAAAAACGCAGCAGTCGCAATAATCCCTGCTACAATTTTAATTAATGGAATTTGCACTATAGAAAATTTACCTAACATAAGTGATGTAAAATCATATTGTGAAATATTAGAAAGTTTAGGAATAAAAATCACTTGGATAAACAGACACACTATTCAAGTAGATTCAAGAAATATAAAATCATCATCAGCACCTTTGGAACTTACAAGAAAATTTAGAGCATCTTATTATTTAATAGGAGCTCTACTTGGTCGTTGTGGACACGCTGAAGTAGGCTTACCAGGTGGATGTAACTTAGGTCCAAGACCTATTGACCAACATATAAAAGGTTTTGAAGCTCTTGGAGCTCATGTAGACGTATCAAGTGGAAATATTACAGCAACTTGCGATAAATTAAAAGCTAATTCTATATATATGGATATCGTTTCAGTTGGTGCAACTATGAACATTATTTTAGCAAGCGTTTTAGCAGAGGGAACAACAACAATAGACAATGCTGCTAAAGAACCACATATAGTTGACCTTGCAAACTTTTTAAATACAATGGGAGCAGACATAAGAGGCGCAGGAACAGACGTTATTAAAATAAATGGTGTAAAAGAATTAAAAGGAAACGCAACATATTCTATAGTACCAGATCAAATAGAAGCTGGTACCTTCATGCTTGCAGCAATTGCTTCAAAAGGAGATATAACAATTCATAACTGTATTACTAAACACTTAGAACCAGTTATAGCAAAGATTCAAGAAATTGGTGGAAATGTTGATGCAAATGGAGACCATGTTAGAGTTTGGTGGACAAAAAGAACAACAAAAGCAACTGTAAAAACTCTACCATATCCAGGCTTTCCTACTGATTTGCAATCACAAATGGGCGTAGTTTTATCAATGTCTGCTGGAACAAGCATAATAAATGAAAGCATATGGGATTCAAGATTTCAATATACACAAGAATTGAATAAAATGGGAGCCAAAATAACAACATCAGGTAAAACAGCCATTTTTGAAGGAGTCGATTATTTATATGGTGCACCTGTAAATGCAACAGATTTAAGAGCTGGTGCAGCACTAATTATGGCAGGAGCAAGTGCAAACGGAGTCACTGAAGTATTTAATCTTCACCATATTGACAGAGGATATGAAAATATAGAAGCAAAATTCAGAAAATTAGGAGCACATATAGAAAGAAAAAACATAGAAGAATAACGGAGTAAAAAATGTTTAACTTTTGTAGTTTATATAGTGGAAGCACAGGAAATTGTTTATTCATCCAATCAAATGAGTCAAGAATATTAATAGATGCAGGAGTAAGTCAGAAAAAAATAATGTCTGGTCTTGCTTCTTTTAACATAACTTTTGATGATATTGATGCAATATTAGTAACACATGAACATACTGACCACATTCAAAACGTAGGTAGTTTATCAAAAAAATATGACATCCCTGTTTATTGCAATTTAGAAACACTAAATGCAATGCCCACTCAAAAAGAAAAAATTGAAGAAGATAATCAAAAAATATTTAAACCAAACCAAAAATTTAAAATTAAAGATTTAGAAATAGAAGCATTTCAAATACCTCATGATGCTGCAAATCCTTGCGGATTCAACATATTTCATGATGATAAAAAAATCAGTATAGCAACAGATATAGGTCATATGGATAATAACCTACTATCAAATTTAAAAGACTCATCTTTTATACTACTAGAAGCAAATTATGACCCAGATATCTTAAAATACAGCAAATATCCTTTTCATTTAAAACAAAGAATATTAGGACCAACAGGACATTTGTCTAATGAAACATCAGGAAAAACAATTTCAGCATTAACAAATAGTTTCGGACTAAAAAGTGCTATGTTGGGACATTTAAGCAAGGAAAACAACTTTCCTGAACTAGCACTAAAAACTGTTACCGATGAATTAAAAGAAAAAAATATAACATCAAAAGACATATCTATAGATGTAGCACCACGAAACTGTCCAAGCAAATTAATTAAAATATAATTTACATATAATAGATGAAATAATAATTCCAAGAAAATTTCCCATTATTGCTAAAAGCAATAAATCAAAAGAAATTTTCTTTTTTATTTCTCCCGTATAAATTGCTAAAGCATATAACGTAGTTTCAGTTGCGCCCATTATTGTAGCAATAGTCAAACCAATTAATGAATCTACACCATAGGACTTCATCAAATCAGTTCCCACTGCAATTGTAGCACTTCCTGATATTGGCTTTAATACAACCAAACTCACAATTTCAGCTGGTATTCCAAATAATACAAACACACCACTCAACTTATCAGAAATAAACTCTAATAAACCAGAAACTCTTAATAAATTAACAGACATAAACAAACCTAATAATATTGGAAATAATTTATAAACAACAGTTAAACCTTCCTGCACTCCATCTGAAAACAAATCAAAAACTTTAACTCTTTTTTTTAAACCAACAATTAAAATCAAACAAATTAATCCTGGAATAACATAATTCTCAAAACTAAAAGACAATTTATTTTTCCTCCATTTTAAATAATATATTACCAATAGAAAAAATAATACCAAAAGTTAAAATAGTTGTTATCCAAATAGGCAATAAAATACTACCCACACAATTGGAACCCAAAGATGCCATAATACTAACCAAAGTTGTAGGAAAAATCTGAATTGATAACGTATTTAATAAAACGAACATTTTCATATTTTTCGTCAATTTATCTGTATTGTTATTTTCATTCATTTTTTTCATTGCCTCAATTCCAACAGGTGTAGCAGCATTACCTATTCCTATAATATTTGAAATCATATTTATTGCAATCAAATCCTTAACTTCATCACTTTCTCCCCTAAAAAAATAATTTATAAAAGGTTTTAATAATTTCTCCATTTTTTTCATCGCACCAGTTTTTTGAACAATATTAATCATTCCACTCCAAAAACACATTATCCCTAAAAAACTAAAAACAAATTTTACAGTATCTTCTAAACTATTAAAAATAGTACTTGTAATAAAATTTATTCTTCCACAAAAAATCGAAAAAATAACTGATATGACAACCAAAAACGGCCATAATTTATTAAGCATTTTATCACCTCCTCTAGAAAATTATTCCATTTTTCTAAGATTTATTCAAAAAACCCTTGTTTTTTTTTTATTCGCATGATATTATATGGTTGTATTGGGCAGATAATTTAAGCGATTTTTGTTTGGAGGTGATATTATTATGAAAATTTCTACAGGAATTATAAGACGTGTTGATGAATTAGGAAGAATTGTTATTCCTAAAGAAATGAGAAGAGAACTTGATATAGATCAAAAAGATCCAATAGAAATATCTATTGAAGGTTCAAACATTGTTTTAAGAAAATATGAAAATAAATGCGTTTTCTGTGGTGCTGTAAAACCAGCAATTAGATATAATGAAAAATTACTTTGTTCAAAATGCCTAAAGGCTATCAATAAATCAGTTGACGTTAAATAATAAAAAGAAGATTTTTCGATCTTCTTTTTTTATATAAATTTTTTATAAATTTCGTTTTTATTAACACCTTTATCTTTCGCTATTTTTTTAATAATTTCCTTTTTTGACAACCCTTGTTTTTTATAATATTGATAATGCTCCTCCAAAGTCATCTCATTTCTCCATTCTCTCTCAATATCATTATCAGATTTTTCTGAACCTTCAACAATAATAACCATTTCACCCTTAGGTTCTATTTTTTCTAATACTTCACTAATACTTCCTCTAATAAATTCTTCATGAATTTTAGTCATTTCCCTTCCTATAGAAATCTTTCTATCACCTAAAATATCAAGCATACACCCTAAAGTTTCTTTAATTTTATGAGGTGCTTCGTAAAAAATTAATGTACTTTGAATATTCTTTACTTCATTTAATTTATCTTTTTTATCCTTAGTCTTTGTAGATAAAAATCCAATAAACAAAAACTGCCTAGTATCAAGCCCAGAACAAATCAATGAATTAATTGCAGCACAAGCACCAGGAATTGGCACAATCGTAATATTTTCATTAATAGCCTCTTTTATAACCTCAAAACCGGGATCAGAAATACCTGGAGTTCCTGCATCAGAAACAACTGCCACACTTTTTCCCTCTTTAAGCTTGTCTATAATAATTTTTGATTTTACTTTTTCAGTTTCCTTATAATAACTCATTAAAGGTTTAGAAATCTCTAAATGATTCAATAATTTTAACGTATGCCTCGTATCCTCAGCAGCAATTAAATCCACAGATTTTAAAACCTGTACAGCTCTATACGTAATATCATCTAAATTTCCAATCGGAGTTGCAACAATATATAATTTTCCTTCCATATAAATCTCCCCTCTTAATTTTCCATATTATAAAACTTCAATAATTCATCTGTATATTGATTATTTTCATCATAAATAATTAAAGGTTTATGAACCCTTAAAGAAGGCTTGCCACACTTTACCCCTTTAATTAAAAGCAAATTAGCCTCATCACCTATATGTGGATAAACTAACTGAATCTCCTTAGGCTCAATTTTATTATCACGCATAGCACAAAAAATATCACATAACCTATCTGGTCTATGAACCATATAAAAAACTCCATTGTCTTTCAATAATTTTGAAGATTCATACACAACATTCTCCAAAGTACACTTGACTTCATGTCGTGAAATTAATTTTTTATCATTATAATTGACCAATCCCGTATTCAATTTCTTATAAGGTGGATTAGTAATAACACAATCAAATTTCTTATTAAATTCTCCTTTTGATATTCCAACAACATCTGCATTAATTACTTCAATCTTATCATTCAACCCATTATATTCAACACTTCTTTTGGCCATATCAACTAATTCATCTTGAATTTCAATTGCAAAAATTTTCTCAATCTTTTGTTTTCCAGCAATAAGAATACTAATTATTCCTGTTCCAGTTCCCAAATCTGCGACAACAGCCTCTCTCTTTGGAACTTTCGCAAAATTAGCAATTAAAACACTATCCATTCCAAAACAAAATCCATCCACTTTTTGCAATATTTTTAAACCTTTGTAATTCAAATCATCTAGTCTTTCATCATCCATAATTTTAATATTCATAATCTTCCTCAATTCATGCACTTTTTAATCTAATATTTCATATTATATAACAAAAAGCACAATCTTGCAAAACCAAACAGAAAGGAGTATTACAATGCCATACGAACCACCAAAAAAAAATAAATTCATACAAAATACCTTATGCTCATTATACGAAGTTGAACAATTTTTAAGAAATTATAACACCTTTTCAGACGCACTATGTATTTTAAAAATTGTGCAAAGGCACAAAAAACGTCCACCTCCTTTACCACCACCTAAATAGGCTTATTCACTCTTTCTGCTCACAAACTTATCACTCATTCCATCAACCAACTCTCCATTTATCAAAAAGCTTACGGAATTAACCTCTTTAAGCTCTAAAAACGTATCCACAACAGAATAAATTATATGCAACTGTTCCTCTGAATTTACTTCACGACCTGAAATAAAATTTTCATTAAAATCAATAACAAGATTTTCACCTTCCAAATTAACAGAATTTACACAAGTACCTTCAGGTATCGTCTTTCCAATCGTACTATTTTCAGACCCTTCTATCAACAAGTCCAAAATTTTTCTATATGGAGATTCAATTAATTCTTTGACATCAACATTTCTAGCTTCAGGAACTAATTTATTACTAGAAGGATCCCAAAAATACAAAGAAACTATAGTCATTCTGTTTTGTGAATCTGTAATTTCTTCCTCTGGTGTATATTCTGTCATTGTAGTTTCCACCTCAACAGATTTACTATTCTTCAAAATAGCAAAAATAATAACAACCGCGCACATTAAAATAAGTACAAAATAGATTATTTTTTTCATAATATTCCTCACTTTCATTTTAATTATTTCATCATCTAATTCAATTCTATTTTCAAAACGAAAAAATATGCATATATATGAGTTTCACGGCATTTTACCAACTTTTGTACATTGACAAAATTGTATTTTCATTATAAGATTACTTTGATTATATCGAGAGGAGAATTAAAATGTCAGAATTATTACACATAGGATTAGATGTAGGATCAACAACAGTAAAAATAATAGTAATGAATGATAAACAAGAAACAATATATACAAATTACACAAGACATTTTTCAGACACAAAAAATACAATTTGCAATGTATTAGAAAAATTAGCAGAAGACTATCCTGATGATACATTCACAATGGCCTTAACAGGTTCAGGTGCAATGTCAGCAGCAAAATTTTTAAAAATTCCTTTTATACAAGAAGTTATTTCATGTAAGCGAGCTGTTGAAAAATACTTACCTGAAACAGATGTAGTTATTGAATTAGGTGGTGAAGATGCTAAAATAATATATTTTGATAAATTCATAGAACAAAGAATGAACGGAACATGCGCTGGTGGAACAGGAGCATTTCTTGATCAAATGGCATCTTTACTAAACACAGACACAGCTGGATTAAATGAACTAGCAAAAAATCACAAAGTAATTTATCCAATAGCTTCAAGATGTGGTGTTTTCGCAAAAACAGATGTACAACCACTTTTAAACGAAGGTTCAAGAAAAGAAGATATAGCAGCATCAATTTTCCAAGCTGTCGTTAACCAAACAATAAGTGGACTAGCCTGTGGTAGACCCATAAAAGGAAAAGTTGCCTTTTTAGGAGGTCCATTAAGCTATCTTCCAGAACTAAGAAAAAGATTTATCGAAACACTACAACTAAAAGATGATGAAATTCTTATTCCAGAAAACGCACATTTATTAGTTGCAAAAGGAGCTGCATTAGACTCACTTAATTCTCCAGTTTTCACAAATAAAGAATTAAAACAAAAAATAGAAAATTTGAAAAAATCTAAAGATACAACAACTGTACCATTAGAACCATTATTCAAAGATGATAAAGAATATGAAGAATTCAAAAAACGTCATGATAAAGATAAAATTAAAACTAAATCATTAAAAAAACATACGGGTGACTGCTTTATAGGAATTGATGCAGGATCAACAACAACAAAACTAGTTTTAATAGATAAAGATTCAAATTTATTATATTCAGACTATGGAAGTAACGAAGGAAATCCACTAAAAAGCGTTATAAAAATGCTTAAAAAAATGTATGAAAAACTACCGGAAACAGCAAATATTCGCTATGCAGGTGTTACAGGTTATGGTGAAAAATTAATTCAAACAGCTTTAAATATTGACCTAAATGAAATAGAAACAATTGCACACTATACAGCAGCAAAACAATTTATGCCAAACGTTACCAGCATCATAGACATAGGTGGACAAGATATGAAATACATCAAAATGAAAGGTGATGTTATTGACAATATCATGCTTAACGAAGCTTGTTCATCTGGATGTGGATCATTTATTGAAACATTTGCAAAAAGTTTAAATATTTCAATTCAAGACTTTGTAAAAGCAGCAATTGAATCAAAAGCACCTGTAGACCTAGGTTCAAGATGTACAGTATTTATGAACTCAAAAATAAAACAAGCACAAAAAGAAGGCTACAGCGTTGGAGATATTTCAGCAGGACTTTCATATTCAGTAATAAAAAATGCAATCCAAAAAGTTATGAAAGTACGTGATATGAACACATTAGGTGATCATATCGTTGTACAAGGAGGTACCTTCTATAATGATGCCGTACTTCGTAGCTTTGAGAAAATAGTAGGAAAAAATGTAATAAGGCCAAATATAGCAGGGCTTATGGGAGCCTATGGTGTAGCCCTATTATCAAAAGAACAATATGAAGCAAACCTTGATATGGAGTACACTTCAACTATTTTAAAAACAGATGAATTAGATAAATTAGACATAAAAACAACACAAGTAAGATGTGGAAGATGTGAAAATAATTGCCTATTAACAATAAATAAATTCAGTAATGGTAAATCATTTATCTCTGGAAACCGTTGTGAAAAGGGCAGTGGTGGAGTTAGCGAAAATAAAAACTTACCAAACATGTATAAATATAAATATGAACGTTTATTTAATTATGAACCACTATCAAAAGAAAAAGCATATCGTGGAACAATTGGTATACCTAGGGTTTTAAATATGTATGAAGATTATCCTTTCTGGTTCACATTCTTAACAAACCTAGGATTCAGAGTAATCCTTTCAGAAAAAAGTACAAGAAAAACATACGAAAAAGGAATGGAATCAATGCCTTCTGAATCAGTATGTTATCCAGCAAAATTAACACATGGACACATAATAAGCTTAATAGAAAAAGGAATAAAAACTATTTTCTATCCT
>CAKPDW010000048.1 GCA_934149115.1 uncultured Clostridia bacterium | reverse complement strand
TGTTTCTTGTTGTTTTTGGTTCGTGTAATACTTTGTTCGTTTCTTTTTCTAAGTAGTTTACTGTATAGCTTAAATCGTTTCTCTTTGTATAATAGATGTTAATTATGTTCTCTCCTGTTGTGATTTTTATTGAATTTTTATCTGCTGAATCATAATCATATCCGTCTATATCAATTATTTCATTGTTTGATTCAACTATTGTTTCAAATGTCATTTCATTCTGCACTTTTGGTTCATGTATTACTTTGTTTGTTCCTTTTTCTATGTAATTTACTGTGTAACTTAAATCGTTTCGTTTAGTATAATAAATGTTTATTACATTTTCTCCTGTTGTGATTTTCAATGTTTCTTTATCGGCTGAATCATAGTTATATCCGTCAATTGATATTATTTCATTTTTTAATTCTATCACTGTGTCAAAAGTTACACCGTCTTGCACTTTTGGTGTTTCTAATACTTTATTTGTGTCTTTTTCTAAATAGTTTACTGTGTATGTTAAATCATTTCTTTTTACATAATAGATATTTATTATGTTGTCTTTTGTTCCTATTGTTAAAATATCTTTGTCTGCACTGTCAAATTTGTATCCATCTATTTCGATTTTTTCATCTGATGCTTTTACTGTACTTCCATAAAGCAATTCGTTGCCTTGTTTTGCTTCATGTAACACTTCTTCTGTGTCTTTTTCTAGATAATTTATTGTGTATGAATAGCTTTTTAATTGATAGTAATATGTTACTATTATTTGTTCTTCTGTCATTGTTCCTGTTGCATTTTCTGGCGTTTCTACTAATTCATATTGCTCTGGTATATCGCTTGCTTGTGTTGTTGTATACTGGTCATCTATTTTTCCTTTTATTAGAACATCTTCACTTAGACTTGTTGTTGTATCTTTTATGTAGTGGTGTACTAATACTGATGTGTCTTTTACTTTATAATAGTAGATTACTTCAATTTGAGTTTCTGTCATTGTTCCATTCTTGTTTTCTGGTTCTGCTACTAGTTCATATTTTCCGGCAATTAAATCTGTTGCTACTACTGTTTTGTATGGATCATCTACTTTTCCTTTTATTGTTACATCATCTGCTAGTTTAGTTGTTGTTCCTTCTAAGTAGTGATGAACTAATACTGATGTATCTTTTAGTTTATAATAATATATTACTGTTATTCTATTTTCTGTCATTGTTCCTGTTGCGTTACTTGGTGTTTCTACTAATTCATATTTGCTTGGAACGTCTGTTGCTGGCTTTGTTTCGTATTTTTCATCTACTTTTCCTTCAATTGATACGTCTTCTGATACTTTGTCTGTTGTTCCTTCTTTGTAGTAATGTACATCAACTCCTGTGGATTTTAGTCTGTAGTAATATGTTACTATTGTTTGCTCTACTGTCATTGTTCCTGTTGTATTTGCTGGTGTTTCTACTAATTCGTATTTACTTGGTATGTCTGTTGCTTGTGACGTTGTGTATGAATCATCTACTTTTCCTTTTATTATTACGTCTTCACTCAGGCTTTCTGATGTTCCTTCTTTGTAGTGATGTACTAATACGCTTGAATTTTTTACTCTGTAATAATATGTAACTACTATTTGGTCTTTTGTCATTATTCCGTTTGCGTTTGCAGGAATTTCTATTAGTTCATATTTGTTATCCACACTTGCTGAACCTGTTGTGTAATTTTCTCCTACTAATCCGTCTATAGTTATGTCATCTGCTAATTTTGTGGTTGTATTTTCTAAGTAATAATGTACTAATACTGATGTTGGTATTGTTTTGTAATAATAGTACACATCTATATTTCCGTTTATATATGTTCCACTACTGTTGCTTGGCTCTTCTGTTACTTGGTATGTTGGAATTACTTGAGAATTTGGTTTCGTTATGTATATGTCTCCTACATTTCCTGTTTTTGTTTCATCTTCTGCTGTTCCTCCACCTATTAATGGTACTTCTGTTGTCGTTCCTTCTATGTAATGATGAACTGTTACTGTTCCTTTTTCTCTTTCGTTTATTATTGGTATTGTTTCTGTTTCTTCTGTTATCGTAACTTCTGTTGTAGGATTGTCAGGTATTTTGTAACCTTCTGGTGCTTCTTCTTCAGTTATTTTTTGTTCTCCCAATCCTAGTTTTGTTTCTATTTTTCCTTCTTCATTTGTTGTATAGCTTTTTCCATTGATTTTGAATTTTGCACCTTGAAGTGGTGTTGTTCCATCTTCTTGATATTTTATTATTGTAATATCTTTTTGTTCTACTCGATAATAATATGTTACTATAACTTCTTTTCCTGTATATGTTCCGGTTGCATTGCTTGGTGTTTCAACTAATTCATAGTGTTCTTTTAACTCTGATTGTTCTATTGCGTTTGTTGTATAAGTTTCACCTTCTTTTCCACTGCTTATTACATCTTTTGCTGTTTCTCCATTTGCTAGTGGTACTGGTGTAATCGTTCCTTCTATGTAGTGGTGTACTGTTAGTGGTATTTCTTTTTCTACATAGTAATATGTTACTTCTGTTGTTCCATCTATATATGTTCCTGTCATATTTTCTGGTAATACGTATATTCCGTTTTCATCTTTTTCTATTTCATATTTATCTATGTTTAATTTTGGCGCTGTTGTATATTGGTCATCTGGTCGTCCTTCTTGTTTTTCATCTTCTGCTACTTTTGTTGTTGTTCCTTTCAAATAATGATGAACTATTAATTTTGCTTTTGCTTCGTTTTCTATCGTTATTTCATGATTGCTTGTGTCATCACTTCTAAAATCTACTATTGTTGATGTTTTATTTGGCCAATATCCTCGTGGTGCTTTTATTTCTGTTATTTCATATTTTCCAAATGGAATTTGTGCGATTGCTTGTCCTTGTGAATTTGTTTCAATTGTTGTGCTATATAGTTCTGAATCATTTAATGTAAGTGTTATACTGTTTATTGTTATTTTGTCGTCTCCTTCTGGTTCCTTGTTGCTTTTGTAGTATCCCATATGCAAATAATACATTTTTCCACCTTGAAGTACTGTGCTATAGTCTTGGGCATCTGTCATTCCATATATTCCTGTAATTTTCCCTTCATCTGTATTATATGTTGGTCTTGTTGTATTCTCACTTACTACTAAATATCCTTTATCGTAATAACTACATGAGCTTTCAGCATTTATTATTAAATTATATTTTCCTGTGCAATTTGTTAAATCTATTGGTATATATGAATTACATTCTTTATCATTTTTCCCTTGATTTGTTGATTCATATTTTCCATCAATTTCTACAAAGTTATATATTTCTTTACTTACACTTGCTTGATATAAATTTATACTATTTATTACAATTTGATCATCACCGGTACTACTACTAGAATCTTTTTTATATCCTAGATGTAAATAATATTTTTTTCCTCCTTCTAAAATATTAGAGGTATAATCTTGTCCTTCCTTTACTCCTGATTCATATATAAATCTTCCTGTTTCATCATTATAAGCAGGTGCTGTAGTATCTTCTGTTATTGTTGCATATCCTGTGTCATAAGTTCTTTCACTTGAGCACTTAGCATTTATTTTTATTATGTATTCTCCTGCTACATCTGTTAAATCTATTGGTATATAAGAGTTTGCTACTGTATCATCTTTTCCAACATTTGTTGGGGTGTATGTTCCATCTTTGTTTTGTGTGAAATAGTATGTTCCATTATTTGTTAATTCTCCTAGTTTGCCTGTTACTTCGTCTTGTAGTGTTATTGATGTGTATTCTTGGCCATTGTCTACTAGATTACCTATTTTAGCTTCCGATATATCCCTTTCGTCAATTTCTTTTATTTTAAAAGTTGCTCCTGATACTTTTTCTTTTGTTTTGCTATCTATTTTGTTTATTGTTATTTTGTTGTCTTTTAACATGTATGTAACTTTAATTTTTTTATTTTCTGTTATATTTCTAAATATTGGCATTGTATATGTACCATCTTGATTTGTATTAAACTGATATTCTTCTCCATTTATTGTTATTTTGACTATTTCATAATTTTCATCTGGTGTCATTATTATTTCTTTTGTTGAATCATCACCGTACTTAACAGTTTCATATGGTTGTTCCTTTTCTCCTGTTATTGAACCTCCTTTAGTTCCATCTATTATGTTTACATCTGTTGTGATATTAAATGTTTTTCTTGTGTTTTCTACAGTGATTTCTTGTGTTTCTTCTGCAGTTGGCTTATTTATTACTTTTAATATCATTCCATCTGTATTGCCTTGATTAATTAATTCCTTTGAATCTAATTTTAAATTTTTAGTTACATAATTTCCTACTGCAATAATTTCTCCACTTGTTGTTTCGTCCACTGAATTTATTTCTTCATTATCTGTTCCACCTATTCCTTTAGCCCACTTAATTTCACCATTTGCACTGTATTTTAAAATTATTCCATCACGTGTTCCACTATTTTTATTTGATATAGTTATTCCATTTCCTAAATTAACTGAACTTTCAGTGAAAGATGTTCCTACTATAATGTCTCCACTTTTATTTTCTTTTATTGAATTTATATCGTCATATGAAATATCTAAATTATTGATTTGATTTACCCATTCACAACTTCCTTTATTATTGCATTTTAATACTATTCCTGTGTATTCATCTGTTTTTCCAACAGTAATTCCATTATCTAATTCAACAACATTTCCTATTTTTCCTCCTATTATTATTCCACCATCACTTGTTTTTTCAATTGCTGTTATTTGATCAGATGAGTCTCCTCCTATTGTTTTAGCCCACTCACATTCACCATTTTGCTTATATTTTATTATTATTCCATCATCATATTGTTTTTTATTTACAACTACATCATTTCCTAATTCTAACTGATTACTGTTAGTACTTCCTGCAGCAATAAATCCTCCGTCAGGCATTTCAACGACACCTATAATTTCATCATCTTGACCACCTGTGTCATTTTCATTATCTTTTCCTATTGTTTTGGCCCATTCTGCCTCTCTGTTTGCATTATATTTTATTATCATTCCATCATTGTATCCTGGGTGACTATTGTTTAATATTATTCCATTTTCTAATTGTAAACTTGGAGACATAAAACTTCCTCCAACTATTATTCCACCATCTGAAGTTTCTTTTATTGAGTTTATATCTTCGTTCTCAGAACTTCCTATAGTTTTAGTCCATTCTAATTCCCCTTTACTGCTGTATTTAATTATTATGGCATCTGAATATCCATTATTTATTAGTTTTTCTTTATCTTCTAATATAAATGAATCCCAAAAACAACCTGCTACTAAATATCCTCCATCTGATGTTTCTTCTAAATCTCTTATAACTACTGATGTGTTTTTTCCTATTGCTTTTGCCCATTCTACTTTTTCTTCTGAATTATATTTTATTATTAATCCATTAGATTGATAATCATCATCCGTTCCTTTATTTATGACTACTCCATTTCCTAAATCTATGCTGGCTGATGAAAATAATCCACTTGCAATATATCCACCATCGTTTGTAGCCATTACTTGCATCATATAGTCTGCTTTATTTCCACCTATTGATTTTTCTTGAGTTGTAACAATATTTTGAATATCAACAGTTTCAAATTGAGCATACATTGAATGATTATATCCACTTCTTGGATTTTCTACGGTTATATTATTTTCTAAATTTATTTCACTGCTCCTAAATCTTAAAACTGCTTGTATTGTACCATTTTCTTTTTCTTGTGCATAATAAATCTCATCATCATTACTGCCACCTACTGCTTTAGCCCATTTTGCTTCTCCATCTTTGCTATATTTGATCAGCATTCCGTCTTTCTCTCCATTATTTGCAAGTGTTATTTGATTGCTTATTTCTAGGCTACTGCCTGCGAAACATCCTCCTGCTATTATTGCTCCACTTTTTGCTTTTGTTACTGATAATATTGTTGTTCCTATTTGTTTAGACCATTTTTCATCTCCTGTTTTGTTGTATCTAATTATCAAACCTGCACCAGCAGATTCTCCTCCTACGGTTATATCTCCGTCTGTTGTTTCTACTATTGATGTTATTTCGTCATCATAGTTTGTTCCTATTGTTTTTGCCCATTCTATTTCACTATTTGAATTATATTTTATTATCATTCCATCACTATATCCAGATTTACTGTTATTAAGTGTTGTTCCATTTTCTAATGTTAAACTACTTGTTTCAAACTCACCTCCTGCTATTATTCCTCCATCTGAAGTTGCTTCTACTGAATATATATAGTCGTAAGATTCTCCTCCTATTTGTTTTGCCCATTCTATTTCGCCATTGGTATTATATTTTATTATTATTCCATTCGATGTTATATAATTTTGTGCTATTGTTATGCTGTTTTCTAGTTCTATATTTTTTGAATTGAATTGTCCTCCTGCTATTATTCCTCCATCTTTTGTTATAGCTACTGAATTTATTCTATCTATGTTTCCACTTTCTCCTCCTATAACCTTTGCCCATTCACATTCTCCTTCTGAATTATATTTTACTATCATTCCATCATCATAACCGCCAATACTTTTTTTGTTTAGGACTATTCCGTTTCCTAAATCTATATTATCCTGAGAAAAATAACCTCCAATTACTATTCCTCCATCAATTGTTTCTGCAATACTTTTTACAAGACTATTTTTTATACTTTTTGCCCATTGGCATTCCATTTCTGAATTATATTTTATTATTATTCCATTTCTTATATCATTAATTTCTCCTGTTAAAACAATACCATTTCCTAAATCAAGTGATTCTCCATCAAAAAATCCTATCTCTATTGTTCCACCATCTGATGTTTCTTTTGCTTCATATATAATTTCTTCTCCATTTTTTCTTGTGCCTACTTCCATTCCAAATGTTGCATTTAATCCTTGTAGTCCTTCTCTTGATTTTCCAATTCCAAAGAAATATTCTGAGTTTGATATATCATATTTTTTAGGAGCTTTTATTTCTACTGCTTTATATATTCCTTCTGGTAAATCTGCTGTTAATTCACCATAATTGTTTGTGGTTATTGTGTAATATTCTTTTCCATTTATGATTTCTTTTTCTCCTATTATTTCTCCTTTGCTGTTTGTTGCTGGTTTGCATATGTCATTATCGATTTTATAAATTGCGAATTTTACATTTGCCAATGTTTGGTTGGTTTCTGCATCTTTTTTTATTAATTTAAAAGATGGACTATTTTCTATTATTAATTTAATTGTGTTTCCGTCAACTGTGTATGGTTCATTATCTCCATTTGTGTTTATTAATTTTAATTCTCCTGTAGTATTTTCTACTTTAAATGTTATATCATTTGATTTTGTATATCCATTTGGTGGTAAAATTTCTTTTAATGTGTATACTGCTTCTTCGTCTTTTCCTTCTATGTATTGATATAATCCTGTAATTGTTATTTTTCCATTTGTATCTGTTGTGTACTCTCCTAGTTCTTGTGTGTCTTTGTATAATTTAAACTTTGCACCTGATAAATATTTAGTATCTGAACTTGTAAATGTTTGCTCTGCTTTTGCTTTCATTTCGTCTTCTGATATTGCCGTATCTATTACTCTTTGTACTTTTGATATTTCTAAATTGTATGTTGGAATTTTTTCATTTTGTATTTTTATTACTGCCTTTGGTAAACTATCTTCTTCTGTAATTTCATTTTCCTTTACGTTGCCTTCTTTCAAATTTATATTATATGTTCCATCTGTATTTTCAATTATAAATTTTATTATGTCTGATGAATAATATCCTTCTGCTTTTACTTCTTCTAGTGTGTATTCTTCTCCTATTTTTAATCCTTTTGTTTCTACCTCTCCATTACTATTTGTTGTTAGATATCTTTCTGATATTTCATTTCCTGATAATCTAAATTTTACTCCTGAAATACTTGTACCTGTATCTTTTTCTGTTTTTTCTATTTTTAGTTTTGCTTTAGCTTCATCTTCTGTCTTTATTTGTATTTTATATCCTTTTTCATCTTGTATTGCTTGAATATCTTTTGTTGTGCCTGATGTCTTATTTACTACTATTTGATTATTTTCTTCATTCGCAGTAAATTCAATTTCCTCATTATTTAATTCATAATCTATTGGGCTTTTTATTTCTTTTATTTTATATTTTCTATCTAAATAAAGTCCTGTTATTTTCAATGTACCATTATCATTTGTTATTTTAGTTTTAGCTTCGTTTTGTCCATCTTCATATACTTGATATGTTGCCCCACTTATTAATTTTTCTTTGTCTTTTTGATATTTTATAACTTCCAAATCATATTTTTTCGCTACCATTATTCCTATTTTGTTTGGTTCTGTTTGTGTTTTATATTTTCCTTCCACAGTGTCTAAACTGAAATATACTGCATGATGACTATATGTAACTTTGTTATATTCTACATTTTCTGGAATGTTTATATTATATGAAATTGTATATTTTTCGCCTTTATTTAAAACTTTATCTCCTAAATCAATTAAATAACTTTTTATTTTTGAATAGTCTGTTGGTGTTTGCGTCCAACCATTTGCACTGTCATCTAAGTCTTTTGTGGCTTCTCCGTTTTCAGAATAATATATTTGTGCGTATTCTTGCAATTCTTCTGGTAACTGTATTCCTGCTTCACTCATTGTTGTTGTAAATTTCGAATTCATATCATTTCCATTAATCGAATATTTATTTCCTTCAAATGGAACTTTTCCTAGCACTTTTACTTGACTTATTGTATTACTATAATTACTATTTATTTCTATATTTACTGTTGCTGTTCTTTGTGATTTTGTTATTTCAGCAACTCTTGGTGCAATTGTTATATTTCCTGAATTATCGTAATTTGATATTGTTTCATTTGTCAATAATGTATTTGGTGCTATAAGATTAATTTTATCTGTATATTTTCCAACTAATTCTGTTATATTTTCATTTCCATTTATGTCATATATATCTTCTACTGGGTTGTAATAACTGGCTACATCTTCATTATATACATATAATTCTACTGTATCTGTTGTACTTAATATTCTTGGATCTGGTGAAACTTTACTATTTATCGTTAAATCAAATGTTGTTTTGTTTTTATTTGAAGTTATTATTTTTAAAATCTTTTCTTCATTTTCTTCTAAAATTTCATAGCTTTCTATTTTTACTGTTGGGTTACTTGATGTTATTTCATTTATTTTTATATCAATAATGCTTTTAGGAAATTTTACAAGAAATATTCCATTTTTCCACTTTTCTTTATTGTCATCTTGCTCTCCTAAAGCACTTATTTTTAATGTTATATCATTATTTTGATTTTGTGTTGATAATGCTTTGTCTTCAATCTTTAATTCTGCGTATGTATATGGTTCATCGTATAGTGCTTTTTCCTGGTCTGTGTTTATAAATATTCCATTTGCATATCCAACTAATGTTGTTTGAATATATTCTAATTCGTCAAATTGATCTTTTGTATAGTTGTTTGATATTTGTATGTCATTTATATTTTTGACATTGAATACTTGTAGTGTTGAATTTGCTTTTGCTGGACTTGTTTCAATTCTTATATGTTTTATTGAATTTTCATATGTGTATGGTGCGTATTCTGTGTAATTTGACCAATCTGCTTTTGTAAATTCGTGTATTAATTCTCCTGTTTCTTCGTTGTATACTTTTATCCAACCGTCTTCTCCTAAGATTTGATATTCGTTTTCAAAATATATCCCTATATTTGATGTTATATTTTCCATTGATTCTTCTAGTGAATTAGTTTTTATAAATTTATCTACTACTTGGCTTTCTCCTGTTTTTGTTTCTTTCATCACAAGACCTTCTGGTGTTTCTATTTCTCCTGTTGTAACACTCCATCTTACTATATATTCATCATTGTTTTCTCCTGATGAGATTCCGTTATATACTTCTAATGCTCCTTTTTTGGAAACTATATATTTACTTTTTGGTTCACGTTCATATTTTCCTAAATCCACTCTAAATTCAGTTCCATCTTTTACTGGTTTTCTATATATTACTACTATTGTTTTTTGTGCTTCATTTGATATATATGGATCTGTAAATTCTGGATCTTGATTATTAAATCCTTCGTAATTTACTTTTACTGGTATTTCTATTTTTGTTATTTCTTTTTCAGAGCGACTATATGCTTCTAGTGGATATGTTATCTTTAACGTAATTTTGTTATATCTCTTTTTTCTATCAAATCCGTTAAAGCATTGTTTTATAATCTTTCCGTACTCATCTTGTTCAGCTTCTTTCTCAACTGTAAATGTTTTTGTTTCTTGATTATAATTTTGATTTATATCATTTCCTGTTATTTCTACTGCAATTGGATCATATCCATTTAGCTGTGGAATCTCTCCTTCTATAGTTACCTTTTTTAGAAAAAGCTGATTTTGGATTTCTTGTGTTCCTATGTTGAATTCAAAATTTACTTCTTGTTTTTCTTCATCAACAATATTAGTGTTATCTTTCAATTGATTTGAATTGAAATTTCCTTGTATGTATTCAGGAATTTCTGCTTTTGTTGTTCCATACCAATCTATTGTAAAATCTATTGTTTTTTCTATATTTGTTTTGTTTCCTTCTCCATCTACATATGTTCCTGTTAAAGTTACGGAATTTATTTGACTCATTTTTGTTATATCGTTTTCTAATGCAGACATTCTTCTAGAATCATAAGAATAATCCCCACTTCTTACCATTCCTGTTAATAACTTTTGTGTTCCATTGTTTATTTGGTTAAGTTTTATCTCTTTTACATCACTACCAATTACGTTTTCTTGTATTTCGTTGTCTTTTGGAATTGCTGTTTGCATACAAAAGTTATTTCCATTTATTGTTATTACTCCATTTTCTAAATATCCTTCTGTTAGAACATTTAATTCCATGTATAATGTGTCTTCTGTTCCTATTTCTTTACATGTTCCTTTTATTTTTTCTGCATAGCCATCTTCATCTAAGTCACGCAAAAAGAAAGCTCCAAATTTTACATTGTTAGTGTCATATATGTCTGCGTCTGTATCTTCAAATCTGTCGTATGACATTGCTTTTGCAAGCTCTGGATTATTAGTTTGCTTTTGGCTTTTTTTACTTGGTATATTTTTATTAATTGCTATACCTATTGCTATGACTAGTATTGATAGTATTGTAAGTGTTGCTACTATTAATCTTTTTTTCCCCTTATTTTTTAGCATTTTTTTCTCCTTTTTACTTTAATCTGTATTTATTTTAAATATTTATATATATAAGTCAATTTCTCTTTTTCCCATTTTTTTTTGCTTTTTTGACAAAAAAAGTAATAAAAGCCTTTAAAGTAGCTCACAATCTACTCATTTTTTTTCTTTTATTACTTTTTTTATCTTTTTATTATCTTTTAGGTTACATATGCTATGTTTTTCTTAGGGGGCTCTAGTGTTCATTAATTTTTTTGCTTGTGTTTAGAATTTTGCTGTTGATAACTTTTTCCACAGGTTTTAGGATTAGTATTTTTTCCACAGCTTTTTTTGTTTCAATTAGAATGATATCTTACTGCGTTAAAAATGGAGAAACTTTCCTCGACGTACACTCGTACGACTGCGAAATTTTCTCCACTTTTGCCTTGTAATATAACATTCTAATTAAAATCTAAAATTGTAATTATTTTTTAACGCCAATGTCAGTGGTGACGTTTGAAAAATGACATTTATGTCAGTTTTCTGCGTTACCAGTGACAGGTGAAAATTTCAACGAGCTATTTGTTTCTGTCAAAGGTAACGGTGAAATTTGACATCTCCGCTGTCAAATTTCCTCCGTCACTCTTTGACACTTTTGCAATTAGTTCTTTTTCTCAATTATATACACTCCTGCTGCCATTGCAATAACTATCATTAATGTAATTCCTGCTATTAATACATATGGTACTTCACCAGTTCCTATTGCAACTATAACATCTGCTTTATCTTCATTGTCTGTTGTGTCTTTTTCTTCAAATCCTGCTTCGTTTTGTGTTGTTATTGTTGCTGTATTTTCTTTCATTCCTATGTTGTTTTCTCCATTGCTCCAATCTAGGACTACTTGATATTCTTGTGTTTCTCCTGGTTTCATTTCTTCTGTTTCTCTTGTTGCTGTTGTTTCT
>CAKPDW010000047.1 GCA_934149115.1 uncultured Clostridia bacterium | reverse complement strand
CATACGGTAAATACAGGTTTTGTGATTTATGAAGGAACAGGTGAAGTAACAAATGCTAATGCCTGGGATGAATCATGTACAAGAAATCAATGGGTATGGGTGCCTGTACCAGATGTGAGTAGAATATATGAAACAGATTCGACTGGAAAGAAAAAGAGTAAATTGTATATTTTTAATAAAACAGGAAGAAAATCATATAGCAATAGCAACTATGAACCAGGTGTATTATCTAGGAGTGATGATAAGAGTAATTTTTCAGAATATGGTTTACAGGGAATGACAAGGGAGAGATTTTTAAATGAAATGCAAGATGGATTTGAAGCTACTGTAGAATCAATCCAAACATATGGAGGTTTTTGGATAGGAAGATATGAGACAGGAAATTTGAAAGCAGATGAACCTGTAGTACAGAGAATGAATACAAGCATAAATAATCAAAATTGGTATACAGTATATACACGAATAAAAAGAATGAGTGCAAATGAAAATGTAAAAACAAGCATAATATTGGGATGTTTATGGGATGAGACATTGCAGTGGTTTGTGGATAGTGGAAATAAAACATATGCAGAAATGAAAGATTCAAAAAGTTGGGGAAATTATTATAATTGTACATTTGAATATAAAACAAATACAAGCGGAAACACATCAACAAAGTCAGCCAACAAGAGTACAAGAATTCCGTCAGGAAGTACAGAATATAGTAAAGCAAATAATATATATGATATGGCAGGTAATGTCCAGGACTTGACGCTAGAGGGCAACATCTCTAGCTTCCGCAGTTGTCGAGGGGGCGGTTACAATGTCTATGGTTCTTCCGAACCAGCATCTTACCGTAACATCAACAATCCGAGCACCAGCTACGTTGACGCTGGGTTTCGCGCGTACTTATATATAAAGTAGCACTGAACACTGATGGCGATACGGTAAAATGCGTAATCTAAAATTTAATGATTGTCATGAAAAATGTTCCTATGACATATAAAATTGGTTAATATTAGACTTTACTAGAAAATTTTTTATGTGTAAAATATAGTTAGCATTTGAGAATTATATGAGGTGTTTTATGGATAAAAATAAGAAGTTAATTTTTGTTGGAATAATAATTGCGTTAATTATTATTGCGTTTGTTGCGATTTTTAAGTATTCTACTATTTTTGTAGAAAAGGATGAGGTGTCTGAAAGCCAATTACCGCAGGCAACTGGTGAGCAGAATGGTGAAATTTCAAATGAGGTTGCTGTTGAAAGTAGTGATTCGAATAGTACAGTAAGTGTGCAGAATAATGAGGTGGTTACGTATACAGCTGATACTGGTAATTGGGATTTGACTAAGGTGGATATTGTTTATGATACAGAAAATGTAGCTGTACCAGTACCTAAAGGATATGTAGCATCTGGAGCAGATGGAGAACATACGGTAAATACAGGTTTTGTGATTTATGAAGGAACAGGTGAAGTAACAAATGCTAATGCCTGGGATGAATCATGCACAAGAAATCAATGGGTATGGGTGCCTGTACCAGATGTGAGTAGAATATATGAAACAGATTCAAGTGGAAGAAAAAAGAGTAAATTGTATGAGTTTAGCGATACTGGAAGGACATCATATAGTGATGGAAGCTATGAACCAGGTGTATTATCTTATTATGACAATAAAATGTATTTTGCAAGATATGGTTTACAAGGAATGACAAAGGAGAGATTTTTAAATGAAATGCAAGATGAATTTGAAGCTACTATAGAATCAATACAAACATATGGAGGTTTTTGGATAGGAAGATATGAGACAGGAAATTTGACAGCAGATGAACCTGTAGAACAGAGAATGAATACAAGTATAAACTATCAAAATTGGTATACAGCATATACGCTAATAAAAAGAATGAGTGCAAATGAAAATGTAAAAACAAGTATGATATTCGGATGTTTATGGGATGAGACATTGCAGTGGTTTGTAGACAGTGGAAGTAAAACATATGCAGATATAAAAGATTCAACAAGTTGGGGAAATTACTACAACAGTACATTTGAATATAAAACAAATATAAGTGGAAGCACATCAATAAAATCGTCTAATGACGAGGAAGGAATTCCAACAGGAAGTACAGAATATACTAAAGCAAATAATATATATGATATGGCAGGCAATCTTCCAGAGTGGACGCTAGAGTGCTTCGAAATGGAAGCACCAGACTCCGACTATGGTGTCCGCAGAGATCGTGGGGGGCATTACAGTCGCAATGGTTCTTTTATTCCGGCAGCTGACTACCGTGATGACGGTGTTACAGATCTAACTTGCGACTACTATGGTTTCCGTGCGTACTTATATATAAAGTAGTGCTGAATACTGATGGCGATGTCACTGGGGACGACCTTTTCAACAGCCTCTTTCAACAGCCTCTCAAATTCCTATCGTCCCCAGTGACATGCATGTTAATAAAATTGTGCAATGGAGCACAGTGTGCTCCATAAAAAAAGCACTTCTGCACGATAGTTGTTACAGAAGTGATAAATAATTTTTTTTACAGTATTTGCTTGATATTTAACTTAAAATATTATATAGTATCGCTCATAGGAAATGAGAATAAGCAGATGTGGTTTGCCTCCAAAAAGGAGGTGAGGCGTATGATAGAAGTATCAATATTAATTGAAATAATATACATATTATATTATTCCTTAATAGGAATATCTATTATTACGTTTGCCTTAATTATTGCTTTAGTAGTAATTATTAGTAAACGAAAATAACCAATAAAAAAACGCATCTGTAAAAATTGCCAACTGCAGAATGCGTTTTTACACTAAATATTAGGCAAACCACGTTTGTGGTTTCTCCATTTCCTATTTTTATTTTACTATTAAAAGCAAGTATTGTCAATTGATTTTAGATGTCACTGGGGACGACATTTTTGACACATACCTCAAACCAAGTTGTTGAGTTAATTGGTCAAGGGGACGTTTCAGTTGACAACTAAAAAATAAATAATGGAGCACACGGTGCTCCTCTACGAAAAAATGCGTAAGCTAAAATTTAATGTTTATAATCATTCTAATTGAAATCGTTTTAAATAAATTTAATGTATCTCATATATTTTATTATAGTTTCTAAATAATTTTTATCGATTTTCTTCCATGAAAATCCAAGTTCTTTCAGAATTCTCTGAGAAAATTCTGATTTTATATTAACAGAAAAATTGTAATCTAATGATAAATTTGTTGTGTTAAAATCATTTATAATGGCAGATATACTGTCATTCATATTTTTTGAGTATTCCAAAATTCTGTTTTTGAAGGCATCTTCATTAAGAACTTGTATGTTATAACCGTATTCATTTAATGCATTTACAACGTTCTTTAAAGAGATTAAATTATGGTTGTATAAGTGGAATATCTTGTTGTCAAATTCAGGCGTTTTTGATAATAGTACAATTGCTTTTGCACATTCATCAACAGGTGTGAATTCAATTTTTTGTTCTAAAATATTTTTTGAAATAGCATCTAATTTAACTAAAGATTTTATTCTTCCATAAAAAGCATTAGCATAAATGTTTTTCTGGAATACACCATCATAAGTTCTTCCTGAAAGAATACCTACTCTAAGTACTTTTCCACGTAATCCTTTTTTCATATAATCGTAAACAATATTTTCAGATTCAAATTTACTATTAACATACACATTTTCAGTATAATGTTGCCCTATGTATAAATTATTTTCTGAAAAATCAACGTTCTTAATATCTTGCTTTAATAAGTAATTACCAGAAACGCTGATTGAAGAAATATGTATAAATCTAAAATTATTCTTAAAAGCAAAATCAACAATATTTTTAGTTCCTAAAATATTAATTTGTTTAAATTCATCAAAATTTCCATAATGCTTAACAATTGCTGCAGAATGAATTACAGTAGAAATATTATGTTTTAACAAATTCAAATCTTCTTTTGAAATACCAAGATGATTTATTGAAATGTCACCATTAATAACATGAACACGATCTTTGTAAGCTTCTTCAATTTTTTTATTAAAATAAAATTCAAAAGAAGAGTATAAACGTTGTTTAGAAAAATCAACATTTGCACCTCTAACTAAACAATAAACATCACTGTCAGTAGTTGTTAATAATTCGTTTAGTATGTGAACTCCAATAAAGCCATTAGCACCAGTTAGGAATACATTACCAAGTACATTAGCATTTTTATCTTGAATATCTTCATTTTGATTATGCATGAATTGTGGCTGTAATTCAAAAGCTGTTTCTTGTGTTAAAGAGTCATTTTTATCAATATATTTTGCTAGTGAGCTTATAGTAGGATATTTATAAAAAGTTTGTGTTGTTAAATTTAATTTATCTCCAAGAAGCATAGATTGAAGTTGAACAATACTTAGAGAGTCAAGTCCAAGCGAAATGAAAGGAGTATTTATATCAACATTTTTCAATCCATTATTTAAAATTTTTAAAATATTTTTTTCAAGTAATTTTTCAGTATCAGTATGAGCAATTACAATTTTTTCTTTTTCATCTAAATTAATTTTTGGAAGCCCTTTTCTATCAATTTTTCCGTTAGGTGTAAGTGGAAGTTTATCCATTTTTACGAAATAAACTGGAATCATATAATTAGGTAATTCTTCTAGCAAGAAAGAAACTAGTTTTGATATTATGATATCTTTAGTAGAAACATAATAGCAAATCAAAAAGTTTGAATTTTGAGCAATTACAGTAGTATCAATGATATAAGGATACTCCAAAATTCTGTTTTCTATTTCACCCATTTCAATACGATAACCACGAATTTTAACTTGGAAATCAGCCCTGCCTAAATGGATTAATTCACCAGAAGGGGCATATTTTGCTAAGTCATTTGTATTATAAATGCACTCACGATGTGCATATGGATTTTTAATAAAAACTTTTTCGTTCAAATCATCACGTTTGTGATAACCTGCACAAACTCCATCACCACCAATAAACAAATTACCTGCAATGCCTTTAGGTAACAATCTATGAGTTGCTTGGTCTAAAATATAGCATGAAGTGTTTGCGATTGGTTTTCCTATATTTATAATTGAGGTATTAGATAAATTCTTAACAGTTGACCATACAGCAGTTTCAGTAGGTCCATAAACATTAAATATTTTTGTGTTATTAGAATGAGCAACCTTTTTTAAATGTTCAAGCAAAGTTGAAGGGAAAGCTTCACCACCAACTAATATGTCAGTCATATATTTAAAATAAGAACAATATTCTACATTATTCGTCAATTTTTTCATTCTTGAAGGGGTAGTTTGAATCATATTAACTTTATTTCTTAAACATAAATCATTTAAAAGAACTTGGCTATTTTGTTCTTCTTCATTTGCAATAACAATTGTTAATCCTTTTTGAAGTGGAAGCCAACTTTCTAAAACAAATATATCAAAACAAATTGTAGTAACTGATACAATTGTTTTATCTTTATAGAAATTAATACAATTAGACATACCTAAAATAAAATTATTGATATTTCTGTGCTTTAATTTAACACCTTTTGGTTTACCTGTTGAACCAGAAGTGTAAATAATATAAGCAATATCAGATGATTTATTAACATTTTCAGGATTTTCAGTATTTCCATTAAATAGAGTAGCATCAGAAAAATCAACATAAATTGTTTTTACAGGAGTATCAGAAATAATACCTGCAAGTTTGTCTGAAGTAAGAACAATTTGAGCTTCACTATTTTCTAACATATATGCGATTCTTTCTTTGGGATAACTGAAATCCAAAGGTAAATATGCTCCACCTGCTTTTAGAACAGCAAGCAAACTGACAAGCATTTCAACAGAACGCTGTTGAAGAATTCCAACAAATGTATTAGGGCGAACGCCAATAGAACGTAAATAATGGGCTAAGCTATTAGCTTTTTTGTTTAGCTCATCATAAGTTAAAGAAACATTATTTGCGATTACAGCAATTTTATTAGGGGTTCTTTCAACTTGTTTTTCTATAAAATACTGGATTGTTTTTCCAGTTTGATAATATTTTTGAGTGTTATTTAAAGAAAGAAGCCATTTCTTCTCTTCATTTGTAACAACTTCTATCTCAGATAGCTCAACAGTTTGAGCATCTAAAACTTGTTTGATAATACTTATAATTCTTTTATGAGTATCATTAATTGATTTCTCTGTGAATTTTGTAATCTTAAAATCATAAGAGACAATCAAAGTACCATCATCATTGAATATGAATTTGAATATCATTAAAAATTGCTGAAGGTGATACCCATTTTGATGAATAATTTAATTCATCAGATTTTGTAGTTCTAACATTTTGATATGAAATAAAAACATTATATAAATTAGAAATATCTGGATTGTTCTTACGAATATCCTCAATTAAAAGTTTGTAAGGATATTTTTGATGCCTAAAATTAGATAAAATTTGTACAGATATATATTTGCTAAAATTAGCAAAAGATGTATTCCAATCTAAATCTATACAAAATGGAATTGTAGAAATGAATAAACCTGTTGTGTTTTTTTCTTGAAAATTGTTTCTGTTAAGAACAGGTGTACCTAAGCAAAAATGAGTCGTATTGTTAATACGTGCTAGGTAAATAGAATATATAGACATGAAAAAAGCGTAAAGTGAAAGATGATTATCAGAACAATAATCATTTATTTTTTTGAATAATCTTTTAGAAATTACAAAATCTTTTCTTTTTGAAAAAGAAGATATACTAGAATTATTATTTTTTATATTCTCAGGAATTGAAACTGCATCTGGAATAGTAGCAAACTTAGAATTCCAATACTCTTTATCTTTTTCAAATTTTGAGCTAGTCAAATAGACCTGCTCAGATTCAATATGATCAACATATGAATATGAAGGTATTGTATCAATCAAATCTTGATAATAGTTCATTATTTCCTTGATAACTAGTCCTGAGGACCATGCATCAAAAATTAGATGATGAGCATTAAGTAAAAAGCCACCACTATTATTTGGAAACTTAAACATTTTAAATTCAAATAAGAAAGAATTCTCAAAATTGAATGGAATATTTACCATTGCTTTTGTCAAACTTTCAACAGCTTCAACATTGGGAAGCTCTAGTAGTTCAATATCTTGATTATAAAATGGCTCAAAATATTGTTTAACATTACCGCTATTATCTTTATATAATTTAATCCTAAAACTATCATTATTTTTTATAAAGTTCAATATAGCCTTTTTAATTTTTTTAAAATTTACATCCCCATCTATTACTAAAAAAGCAGCAATATTGTTAAGAGGACTTTTTTTGAAAAAACATTCCTCATCCCAAATAGACTTTTGGGAGAAGGTAAAATCATAAAATTTTTTATTCATAACAAGCCATCTCCTATCACAGGTATTATATATGAAAAAATATTAATAAAAAAGCATGTAACAAAAACTTTAAAAAATTGTAATAAAAAAAATACATAATGAATATTTAACAAAAATTGGTCGAAGATAAGATATAAGGAGAGTAAAAATGTACGAGTTAAAAACAGAGAAAAAAAATAATCTTTATATTCTGATTTTAATAATTGCATTAGTAGTTTTGTTTACCATATTGGCATATACAATATTCTTAGACAACCACAAATATCAATACACACAAAATGTAACTGCAACTCAAGTAAGAATAAAAGAAACAGAAAATTTTGAAGATATTTTAGAACGAGTTACAGAAAGCACAGTAGGAGTTTCAAAAATAAAAGATATAGGAACAACGATTTTTTTAGAGAAAAGTACAGAAAACTTAAATTTGGGAAGTGGAATAATAATTTCAAAAGAAGGTTATATTTTGACAAATCAGCATGTTGCAGGAGAAAAATATAGTACATGTTATATAACTTTAAAAAATGGTGTAACAGATAACGGAGTTGTAGTATGGGCAAGTAAGGATATGGATTTAGCAATAATAAAAATTAATATTAAAGAATTACCAGCAGCAAATTTAGGAGATTCAGATCAAATAAAAATAGGAACAAGTGTGTATGCAATTGGAAATCCTGTAGGATATGAACTTCAAAGAACAGTAACATCTGGAATAATAAGTGGAATTAATAGAACTATAAAAGTCGAAGAAGAAGATAAAAAAACATATTTAGAAGGATTAATTCAAACAGATGCAACAATAAACCAAGGAAACAGTGGAGGACCATTGATAAATAAAAATGGTGAAATTATTGGAATAACAACATTAAAAGTTGAGGATGCAGAAGGAATTGGATTTGCAATACCAATTAATATTGTAAAACCAATTCTTCAAAAGCTATTAGAAAATGGAAAATTTGACGAACCATATATAGGAATATACGGTTATGATACAGGAGTTATACCATACTTAAGTTCAAATATTAATTTTGAAGAGGGAATTTATATAGAAGAAGTAGATTCAGCAGGCCCATTAAAAAATAGTCAATTAAAAAAAGGAGACATAATAGAAAAAATTGATAATACGCAAATTGAAAGCATGAATCATTTAAAAGAGTATATATATAGCAAAAATATAGGAGATGAAGTAGTTTTGACAATAAAAAGAAACAAACAAGAAATTCAGATGAAAGTAAAACTCGTCAAAAAAAGTTGACATAAATTGCGAGAAAGGATTTACTTTTGTCTAATTTTGTAATATAATAAACAAGTAACAATTTATTAAATAGGGAAAAATAAAACACATTTCAATTTTTAGTAATACCCAAACAGAACAGGAGGAGTATAATATGAGGAAGCGGAAAATTGATTATGATTCAGTAAAGGAAAAGGTTAAACAAAAATTAAAATGCATTTATGACATTTTAAAGCCAGAAACAAAATATGTTATAGATGCATCAGTAGCAGAAACGTGGGGCATTATAGAACGACTTACTAAAATGTGTGAACAGCATAAAAAAATTGTTTTAACCTGTGTAACTCTTAGAGAATTAGATCGAATGCAAAAATGTTCTAACTTTGGTGCTAACAATGCTAGAAAAATATTAAGCCTAGCAGCAGAGCACGAAGAAAATTTTAAAAGTATGGACATTGATGTCAATGATGCAATTCCTGATGATTGCATTATACGGTATTGTGAGAGCCATAAAAGGTCAGTAGTATTGCTGACAGGTGACAAGGTAATGGCAATTAATGCTAGAAAAAAAGGAATAAAAACAGAGTTCATTAAACAAGACGAAAGGGTCACAAAAATCAAGTTACAAGAAAAATACAAACAAAAAAAAGAAAAAGAAGATGATGATGGAATCTCAACTTTGTATCAGGCAAAGCTAATCGCGGGAAATTTAATCATGACAGACATGCATACACAAAAAAGATCAACATACGTTAGATCAGATGGAAAAGTATATAATCAAGGAATGAAAGAATTGAAGATAGGAGATGATGTATATATTATCACAGACAAGATAGAATATATATCATTATTACACTTTAAGATGATTTCCTTAAAAAAGAAAAATCACAGCAAGCTAGTTTATGTAAAAAATGTGTACTATCCATATGATTTATCAGATACTTCGGGAGAATACAAACCATTTCTTGAAGAATTCATAAAAGAACACAGAGTAAGCTAAAAATTATATTAAGGCCAATTGTACAAATGTGCAATTGGCCTTTTCCCAACAGAAGCCCAAAACAAAATTTACATAAAAACAAAAACATGATATAATGTACATATATAAAATTTAAGGAGGGCATATATATGCGGAAGAAAATTTGGTGGATAATCTGGTCAATAATTTGGATTATCTATAATCAAAACTGGATGGAAAACGGAGAAATTGCTAGAAAAAGCATGTTTTTTTTAATACTTCAATGTATTATAAGTATTATTGCAGCTGAAATCATGTTAAACTCAAAGATATTAACCATAACAACAATTATTATTTTAATAATTTGGTTAGTAACAAACATGAATGATGTTACAATAGTGTGCTTCTTACTAGACATATTATTATATGTGTTTACCAAAATATTAACTCCTAAGAAATCCAGAAGACGGAGTTGAGTTCAACTTGTGGAAGAGTGTTAGCAAAGTGCAAACTTTAGTTAGCACTCTTTTTTTGAAAAAATTTTAGAAATTGATAAAAAGTATATGAAAAATTGAATAAAAATATAAGAAATCGTACGCCAAAAAAGTCGAAAATTCAGCAAAAAATACAATAAAATTGCCCAAAAAATAAATAAAAAAGTTGAAAATAAATACAAGAGGTCGAAAAATGTCGAATAAGCAAATACGAAAAAGATTGACATATAGCTGATTTGCCAGTATAGTTGAACAACAAAGGAGGTGCACCTATGAAAGAGCTTTATGCAGAAGTAGTATTAAATAAAGACGAATTAGTAGAAAGTGAAAGCAACAGAATTGAATTAGAATACTACAAAATATCAAAAAAAGCATCCAAAGAACAATCAAATTTATATGGGGTAGAAATAGTAAAAAAAGAGTATCTAGGAAATAAAAGTTTAGAAGAAAAAGAAGATATAGATTGCTTAACAAACGATGAAACCGTAGTAAATAATTTGTTAAGTGTTTTAAAAAGAAACAAAGTAACTCCAATATGTTTGAATGAAATATTAGATGAGGTGCTATAAAACGAAATGGCCGAAGATATAAAAATCTGAAGCCATTTTTCTATTTTTAGAAAGGTACAAGAAAACAAAATTGTCTAATCTATTATGGAAAAGTTCATTTACCTTTAAATAAAATTATGGTATACTAAAAAATATTAAAAAAGAAGGTGATGAGAACGAAAAGATATAAATCAGAAATTGAAGAAGAAATACCAAGATCAGTTGCAAGGATGAAACAAAATAAAAACAAAAAAGAGCCCAAACCAGCTAAAAAGAAACATCCAAAATTGAGAAAATTTATAATTATAATAATAGCAATTGTTCTTATAATATCAATAATTAGATTAATAATCTTAACAAATAGATGGAAATTGCTAGCAAAAGATATGCTACAAAATGAAAATTCAATTGTTTATGATACAGATGGAAAAGAAATAGCAGAAATCGGAAATGAAAAAAATAAGCTAAAAATATCTATAGACAAAATGCCAGAAAACCTTAAAAATGCCTATATATCTATAGAAGATGAAAGATTTTACTCACATGGAGGAGTAGATGTAAAAAGAACAACAGCAGCAGTAGGTTCATACATAATTCATTTTGGCTCATCATCATTTGGTGGAAGTACAATAACACAGCAATTAGTAAAAAACATGACAGGAGATTCATCAGATAAAGTATCACGAAAAGTAAATGAATGGTGGAAAGCATGTACACTTGAGAGCTGTGCATCAAAAGATGAAATAATGGAAGCATACTTAAACACAATATATGTAGGACCAAATGTGTACGGAGTGGAAGCAGGAGCACAATATTATTTCAGCAAATCAGCAAGCAATCTAAGTTTAGAGGAATGTGCATTTTTAGCAGGAATAAATCATTCACCAAATTCATATAATCCATTTTCAGAAAAAACAGACAGTGAAAAAATAAAGAAAAGAACTAAAACAGTACTAAGCAAAATGAAAGAGCTAAAAAAGATTAGTAATGAGGATTATGACCAAGCAGTAAGTAATGTAGATAATGGATTAGCATTTAAGCAAGGAAGTTTCAAAGAAGGAAGCGGAGTTTACTCATATCATACAGATGCTCTAATAAATGAAGTAACAGAAGAAATATCAAACAAATATAAAATTTCAAAAACATTCGCAAATAATTATTTAGAAAATGCAGGAGCAACAATTCAGAGTACGCAAAACTCAAAAATACAAACAGAAATAGAAACAGAATTTGAAAAGAAAAAATACCAATTGCAATCAAAAAAAGGAGGAGATCCTTCACAGGCTGCAATGGTTATAATAGATCATAAAACAGGATATGTAGTAGGATGCGCAGGAGGATTAGGGGAAAAAACAAAGGCACGTCCATTAAATAGAGCAACACAAAGTATAAGACAAACTGGTTCAGCAATGAAACCTATTGCAATATTAGCCCCAGCACTAGATAAAAAAATAATAACAAACGCAACAATAGTAGATGATACAGAAAGAGATTTTGAAGGGGGATATCATCCAGAAGACTATAAT
>CAKPDW010000046.1 GCA_934149115.1 uncultured Clostridia bacterium | reverse complement strand
ATTAACCTACGCCAATTTTCAAGACTGGTGCCATAAACCAACTCGACCACCTCTCCACAGAGAACATTAATAATTTATCATATGAAATATAAAAAGTCAATACCTAATTTTATATTTTTTTATATTCTTTTGCTTTATTTACTGCTTTTATTTCTTCATCTGATAATGTATACTTTGAAGTACCATTTTCTATAGTCTTAGCATATATATTACTTGATGATCTACCATATATCGAATTTATAACAAACCCATTGTTTTCGTTATCTAGTAAAGCAATTGCAAAACTTAATTCACTTCCAACATCATCAAAAGCATTATATCTTACCATTCCTATATTTTGAACACATGTATTTAATCTTCTTTCTATTGCAAGTTCATTAGCTTGAATTATCTTATTATCCTCATTTACATTTTTTACCATTTCGATGTATTTCTTTAATATATCTTCTATATTATCTTTCCCATCAAATTTTGATATAAAAGAATTATATCTTTCTTCAACTTTTTTTAATTTTGTAAGAAACAACAACACTATAGCAGTTAATAAAACATTAACTGCTATAGATAAACCTAATATAATATTTATCATCGTGCAATATCTCTCCCTTATTTTATTAAATCTAGTATACGCTCTAAATCATCATTTGATGCATATTCTATAATTATTTTTCCTTTTCTTTGTCCTGCATTTAATTTTACTTTTGTTCCGAAAAAACTTTGAAAGCTACTCTCAATGTCTCTGTATATTGGTTCATATTTTTCATTCTTTTTAGGCATAGCTTTTCTTGATTTTGTTTTCTTTTCTGCCTCTCTTACACTATCTCCTGATTCAATCATATATAAAGCCATATCGTATTGTTTATCAGGATTATCAAATCCCAATAGTGCTTTACAATGTCCTTCTGTTAGTTTACCCTGTAATGCTAAATCTATTACTCTTGGATCTAAATTTAATATTCTTAATGTATTTGTAACTGTACTTCTACCTTTTCCTATTACTTCTGCAACTTGCGCTTGTGTCAAATTATACTGCTCCATTAATAATTTTATTCCTCTTGCTTTTTCAATTGGATTCAAATCTTCTCTTTGAATATTCTCTATTAGAGCAATTTCTCTATTTTTTTGTTCATTATCTTCACGTACAATCGCTGGTATTTCAGTTAATCCAGCTTTTTTAGTTGCTCTCCATCTTCTTTCACCTGCAACAATTTGATAAAAATTTTCTTTTTTTGATACTATAATTGGTTGTATCACTCCATATCGTTTAATTGAATCAGCTAACTCATTTAATGAATCTTCTTCAAATATCCTTCTTGGTTGATCTCTATTAGGTTCAATCTCTGATACTTTCAATTTTTGAACTACTTCATTTTCATCAACTTCTTCATCTACTAATGTTGATGAAAATAAGGCATCCAATCCTTTTCCCAAACCTGTTTTTTTTGCCATTCTATTATTCCTCCTACCTCATATGTTTAGCTTTTTCTCTAGCTTCTTCTTGTTTCAAAAATTCTTTTGCTAACTTTTCATAACTACGTGCTCCTTTTGATCTTGGATCATAAATTGTTATAGGCATTCCAAAACTAGGTGCTTCACTAAGTCGTACATTCCTTGGTATTACCGTTTTGTACACTTTATCACCAAAATATCTTTTTACTTCCTTTACCACTTGGTTTGACAAGTTAGTTCTAATGTCATACATTGTTAATAAAGCTCCTTCTATTTCTAAAGATTTATTAAGGTGCTTTTTAACAAGATTTATTGTATTTAAAAGTTGTCCTAATCCTTCTAATGCATAATACTCACATTGCACTGGTATCAAAACTGAATCCGCAGCAGTAAATGAATTTAATGTTATAAGTCCTAATGATGGTGGACAATCTATAACAATATAGTCATACTTGTCCTTTACCATATCTAATTGCTCTTTTAGTCGATGTTCTCGAGACATCTGTGAAACTAATTCCACTTCTGCTCCTGCCAAATTCATATTTGAAGGGCATATTTTTAAATTTTTTTCAATTGTATCTTCTAAAGTATTTTCAAGTGGTTCTTCGTTTATAAGTACATCATACAATGATTTTTCTACATCTTTTTCTACTCCTAATCCACTAGTAGCATTTCCTTGAGGATCTGCATCTAAAAGTACTACTTTTTTTCCTTTTTTAGCAAGTAAAGCGCTTAAATTAACTGATGTTGTAGTCTTTCCAACGCCTCCTTTTTGATTAGCCACTGCTATAATCTTACCCAAATTTATCCCTCCATTCTTTTTCTATATAATGATATAAAATTTGTTTTTGCATGTCAATAATTTTTATTATTTTTTTATTTTAATATTTATATATAATAAAAAAATATTTCAAAGCATAATTTTTATCGCAAACCCCTCTCACAACAGAGTTACATAGATTTATTCTCTATTAATTAGTTTTTTTATCTTTTTTGCTAAAAATCTCTGTACATCCTCATTTCAAAGGATTTGCGACATTTTATGCAGGTTAATATTCTTTCTAAAAAAAATAAAAATTAATTTCTATTTTTGTTTCAATATTTCTCGAAAATAATTTTTTATTTATTACTTTTTTATAACAAAATATTCAAAAAATTTATATTAGAAAAAAATGTTCCACAAGAACTGTACAAGTTACTTGTGGAACACATCATTTTTCATATTATCTAAGCGGACTTTTTAGGGGTTTTCCTTGATTTCGAGGGTATGTTTGTTCGGTTTTTTTTATCTTTTTTATAATTATCAAACACCTATCATTTCCTTCTATACTATACTTTTTCACTTCTTTTATCTCTCCTCCAAGCTTAAAAATTGCTTTTTTTGAATCGATGATTTCTTCATCAGAATTTGGTCCTTTCATACAAATACAAAAACCTCCTACTTTTACAAAAGGTAACATGTATTCAACAAGAGTACTCATATTGGCTACAGCCCTTGATGTGGCTACATCATATTGTTCCCTGTACTTAATATCATGAGCATAATCTTCTGCTCTACCATGTATAGCAACAATATTTTTTAACCCCATTTTTTCTATTGAATCTTGCATAAATAAAACCTTTTTATTTACAGAATCAAGTAAAGTAATATCCAAATTATTTTCAGCAATTTTTAATGGAATACCAGGAAAACCTGCTCCTGAACCTATATCAATAATTTTGTTTCCATTAATATATTTCAAAATAAAAATAGAATCTATGAAATGTTTGACAATTATATCATCTTCTTTTTTTATTGCTGTTAAATTTATTTTTTTATTCCACTCTATTAAGTTATCCATATATATAATAAAATTATTCATACTTTTGTCAGAAATCTCAATTTTATTTTCATCTAACTTTTTTTTGAAAAAATTCATTATTTCTGTTCGTTCCAATTCTTCTCTCCTTTATACATTCTCATCTTTTCTATGTTTTCTCTGCTCTAAATATACCAATAAGACAGATATATCAGCAGGTGAAACCCCTGATATTCTTGAAGCCTGGCCAATTGAATACGGTTTAATTTTATTAAGTTTTTGTCTTGCTTCAATTCTAATTCCTTTTACATCATCATAATTAATATCTTCTGGTAAAAGCTTTTTCTCAAGTTTTTTAAATCCTTCTACTTGAGTTTCTTGCATTTTTATATATCCTTCATATTTAACCATTATTTCAACTTCTTCTTTGACATCATCAGGTAACTCTACTCTGTTTTTATCTATTTTCTTTAAGATTTCATAATTAAGTTCTGTTCTTTTCAAAAGTTCAGAAAGTTTAACTCCTCCAGATATTTTTGATGTTCCATTTTTTTCCAATAATTGGTTTACTTCCTCTGTCGGCTTAATTACAGTGTTTTCTAACCTAGCCTTTTCTTGAGCAATTTTTTCTTTTTTTTCTAAAAACTTTTTATATCTTTCCTCTGAAATCAGTCCAACTCTGTGTCCTATTTCTGTTAGTCTCATATCAGCATTATCTTGTCGAAGTAATAATCTATATTCAGCCCTAGAAGTCATCATTCTATATGGTTCATTTGTACTTTTTGTAACAATATCATCTATTAATACTCCTATATATGCATCTGATCTATCTAAAACAACAGGTTCTTCTCCTTTTAATTTTAATGCAGCATTAATTCCAGCTATAATTCCTTGTGAAGCAGCTTCTTCATATCCAGAAGTACCATTTATTTGTCCTGCAAAAAACATTCCATCAATTGATTTTAATTCTAATGACCTCTTTAATTGTGATGGCTCTATACAATCATATTCTATTGCATATGCTGGTCTAGTAAACTCACAATGTTCTAATCCTGGTAAAGTTCTATACATTGCTATTTGAACGTCTTCTGGTAAAGAAGAACTCATTCCTTGAATATACATTTCGTCTGTATCCAACCCTAGTGGTTCAACAAATATTTGATGTCTCTCCTTATCTGCAAATCTAACAACTTTATCTTCAATTGAAGGGCAATACCTAGGTCCTGTTCCCTCAATCTTTCCTGCATAAAGAGGAGATCTATGTAAATTTTTTCTAATAATTTCATGTGTTTTTTCGTTTGTGTAAGTTAAATAACATGGTTGTTGTTTAAATTCACCTAATTTATCTTCAAATGAAAAAGCTGGAACATTAGGATCACCTTCTTGAATCTCCATTTTAGAAAAATCAATACTATTACGATTAATTCTTGCTGGTGTTCCCGTTTTAAATCTAACAATGTTAATTCCTAAATCTTTTAAACATTTAGACAATTTATTAGCTGGAAAAACTCCATCAGGTCCACTCTCACATGAATATTCACCAACAAATATTTTTCCCTTCAAATATGTACCTGTTGCCAAAATAACACTATCAACTTCATAAATAGCTCCCATATCAGTTTCAACAGCTTTAATTTTTCCATCTTCAACTTGAATATTAACAATTTCTCCTTGCTTTAGATAAAGATTCTCTTGTTTTTCAAGAGTATGTTTCATTTCCATTTGATATCTTTTTCTATCTGCTTGTGCTCTTAAAGAATGAACTGCTGGTCCCTTAGATGTATTAAGCATCTTAATTTGAATCATTGTTTTATCAATATTTTTTCCCATCTCTCCACCAAGAGCATCTATCTCTCTAACAAGATGTCCTTTGGAAGATCCTCCAATATGAGGATTACATGGCATATTTGCAACGCACTCAAGTGTTATTGAAAATATCAATGTTTTCATTCCCATTCTTGCTGCAGCTAAAGCAGCTTCACAACCAGCATGTCCAGCACCAATTACTGCTATATCATATTTTCCTGCATTAAAACTCATTTTACTACTCCTTTTCTATTTTCCTAAACAAAACTTTGAAAAAATTTCACTAATTATATCCTCTGTTACACTTTCACCAGTAATTTTTCCAAGTTCCTCTAAAATTTCTTTTATGTAAATTGCTATGACATCAATCGGCATTCCTGAATTTAATGTATCAATTGCTTTATTTAGAGAAATAATTGCTTTAGAAATTAAAGCTTTATGTCTTGAATTAATAACTAATAATTCATTATCTGTCTTTATTTCTTCTGTAACAACCATTTTCTGCATGATTTCAAGCAATTCGTCCATTCCTACATGTGTCTTTGTAGATAATGTTACAATATTTTTTGAATATTTTTCAAATATTTTTTTACTTACGCACTCCTGGATTAGATCAATTTTATTTAAAATAATAATTGATTTTTTATTTTTTAATATTTCTAAGATTTTTTCATCTTCTTCGTTTAATTTTCTAGTAATATCAAAAATAGCAATAATTAAATCACTATCTTTAGCAATGTCCAAAGCCTTTTTCACTCCGATTTTTTCAACTGTATCCTCTGTATCCCTTATTCCAGCAGTATCTATTATCTTAAATGGTATTCCTTCAACAGAAATAAATTCTTCGATTGTATCTCGTGTCGTTCCTTCTATTTCAGTAACAATAGCCCTTTCCTCATTCAATAATAAGTTTAATAAAGATGATTTTCCTGCATTTGGTCTACCAATAATCGCTGTTTTAACACCTTCCCTAAGGATTTTCCCATTAGAAAATGATTTTTCTAGTTTATTTAATCTATCTGCATTTCTATTAAGTATTTCCAAAATCCTTGTATTTGTAACTTCCTCCACATCATACTCTGGATAATCAATAGATACCTCTATATCTGCCATTCCTGATATTAAATCATTTCTAATTTCTTTTATTTTTTCTGATAAAATTCCTTCTAATTGATTCATTGATGCTTTTGCCTCTTTTTCAGATTTACTATTAATTACATCAATCACAGCTTCCGCCTGTGTTAAGTCAATTCTGCCATTTAAAAAAGCTCTTTTAGTAAATTCTCCTGGATCAGCTAAATTCGCACCATTTTTTAAACATAAATCTAATATTTTTTTCATAACAATCATTCCACCATGTGAATTTATTTCACACATATCTTCAGTTGTATAACTCTTAGGCGCAATGAAATATGAAACTAACACTTCATCTACAATTTCATCTCCATCATATATTTTTCCGTATTTTATAGAATATCCTTTAATTGGTTTATCAGAAACAGGTTTAAAAATTTTATTTAATATTTTAAAACTATCAGAACCACTCATTCTGACTATCCCTATTCCTCCAATTCCAGGAGCCGTTGATATTGCAACAATTGTTGACATGATATTTTCCTCCTTTATTTTCTTTCCCATACAAACAAAATTCGTATAAAAAAAGGGTGTACTTTTATTTTAGCACACCCATCACCTAATATCTACTTTTTTAAAGATATAACCACTTTTCTATTTGGTTCCTCTCCGATACTATGTGTTTCAACTTTTGTATTATTTTGTAATCTTGAATGTATAATCTTTCTTTCATATGATGTCATTGGCTCAAGAATAATAGATTTTCTTTTTTTAATTACTATCCCTGCTTTTTTATCAGCTAATTCTTGTAAATCCTTTTCTCTTTTTTCTTTATAACCACCTATATTCAATAAAACTCTAACTCTTTCACTTGTACCATTATTAGCAATATTATTAAGTATATTCTGCAATGAATTTAATACATTTCCTCTATAACCAATCAAATATCCTGTATCATTACCATCAATAGTAATAAATAAATCATTTTTTTCATTTACAATCTTATATACTAAATCATTTGTTGGTAACTTTTTCATAAATTCATCTAAAAATTTACGAATATTTTCTTCAGCTAAATTTTCTGTTTCCGCAGAAATTTCAACTTTTTCTTTTTTTATTACCTTTACAGGTTCTTCTTTTATTTTCATCTCAACTTTTACTACTCGTGGTGTAAGAATACTAAAAAAACTTCTTTTCTCATCTGTTTCCAAAATTTTAATTTCTACCTGTTTTTTGGAAACATTCAAATCTTTAAGTCCTTTTTCTATAGCTTCATTCGTCGTTCTTCCTTCATAAATATTAGTCATTCTCTTTTTCCTCCTTAGAACTAACATATTTATCTAAAACCATTCTCTGTGCTGTAGTCGTTATATTATTTATTAGCCAATATAAAGCAAGTCCAAGAGGTGAAATAACTGCAACTGAAACAGCCATAATCGGCATCATTAACATCATTTGTTTATTCATTGCTTCAACTGCCTCTGATGGATCATCATCATCTTCATCTGCTTTAATAAGAGCTTTTTGTTCTCTTTTCTTTCTTTCTTCTTCCTCTTTTTCTTCTTTTGTCATTTTCTTTTTACCAGCATTCATTGTAATTTTCATAGAAATAATTGAAGAAAGCACATATAATCCTGGAATAATATAAACAGTTGGATCTCCCCAATTTCTTGAAGGAATATTACTCAAATCAATTCCCAAGAAATTCATATCAATTGAAATAGAATCATCTCCAGCCATTTTAGCTTCTCTAATAATATCTATTTCCTTATATCTTGATTGTTCTGAAATTTGATATTTTTGAACATATTCATTTATTTGATTTTCATTCATTTTTTCCATATATGTCAATGGTTGTTGAACTAAATAGAAAATAGAAATAAATAAAATCAATTGAATAATTGATCCAAAACAACCTGAACATGGACTCATCTTTTCTGATTTATACAGTTCCATTGTTTCTTGTCCTAATCGTACTTGATCATTTTTATATTTTTCTTGTAATTCTTTTACCTTAGCCTGAATTTTATTATTTTTAATCATTGTTTTTTGTTGTCTTATAGTAAAAGGTAATAATACAATTTGTACTGCTACTGTAAATAAAATTATAGCTAAACCATAATTATTAACAGCTGAATAAATAAGATTTAACAACCATCCAAAAATGCCTGCTAAATACCCTATAATTACTTTCATTTTACCTCCATCACTTCAAAGGATCATATCCTCCTTTTGAAAAAGGATTACATCTTAGAAATCTACATGTTCCTAAGCAAATTCCCTTAACAACCCCATATTTCTCTATTGCTTGTTTCATATATTCTGAACAAGATGGATAATATTTGCAGTGTATCCCCATAAATCCAAAAATAGGAGATATTCTTTTTTTATAAAATTTCAAAATAAAAATAAACAATTTTTTCATTATTATTTTCCTAGAATTCCACACCTTTTGAACAAACTGTGTAAATCTTTTTTTATATCATAATAATTTGCCTTTTCATAAGAAACACTTTTTTTCCAAACAATTAGAAGATTATTAGTTTTAATAATATCTTTTTCTATATCGGAATATGCTTCCCTAATAAATCTTTTAATCCTATTACGGATAACACTTCCTCCAACTTTTTTACTAACAACAATTCCTAATTGATTTGTATTTTTTTTATTATAAAAAACGAATATTTCAAGCAATTCTCCAGAAAAATATTTTCCTTTTTTAAAAAAATATTTGAATTCATAATTTTTTTTAATCATATTTGTATTTTTCATATCATAATCACTCTTTATCTAAAATGTAAAATATTTTTTTACAATTATTTTTGTTAAATAACTTTCTATTTTAACAAAAAAGGGCGTTTGCGCCCCCATGAAAACTATGCACTTATTTTTTTTCTTCCTTTTGCTCTTCTTGCTTTTAAAATGTTTCTTCCTGCTCTTGTTTTCATTCTTTTCATGAAACCATGTTCTTTCTGTCTTTGTCTCTTTTTAGGTTGTAATGTTCTTTTCATCTTGCACCTCCTATATCTATTAATAATTTTTTATTTTCCAAAAGTAATTCAAATTATACAACAAAATAACACTAAAAGTCAATACATCTTTGATTTTTTCTATTTTTCCACAACTTTTTATTGACTTTTCCACAACATCTTATTGACTATTGAAAAATAAATTGATATGATTAAGTTCGAAAAAATACAATTGGGATTTTACTACGCAAATAATAATTACAACAATTTTAATATCAAAATCAAACACTAATAAAATCAATAAAAACTGACAAATTTTTATGATTTTAATTTAAAATTTTTTTAGTGAAAACTATATATATTTCAATACTTTCATTGATTTTTATTATTTTGCAAAAATTATTGACAAAAATTATTTCTCATAGGGCCAATACTTTTTATATAATAATGTCCCACTCTTGTAATATCATATGAAAAGGAGGTTATTAAATTTGTTAGACAAAAATGAACTTTTAAACCAAGCAAAAGAACTATTAAAAAACGAAATGACAAACATTTCTTTTACAACATGGATAAAAACATTAGAAATTGGTAATATTTATGACAATAAAATTGAATTAATAACATCAAATGCTATGCAAACAGATGCTGTCAAATCAAGATATTATGATTTAATAATAAATACATTTAACTTTTTAACAAATAAATCATGGCAAATAGAAATAATAGATTCTTCAGATATTAACAATCAATCTAATGTTCAAGAAGCCCTAGATAATTCATTTGATAATTTAACATCAAGTCCAGAATACAGTAAGACTTACTTAAATCCAAAATACACTTTTGATACATTTGTTGTAGGAAATAACAATCGCTTTGCACATGCTGCAGCATTAGCAGTATCTGAAGCCCCTTCATCAATGTACAACCCTTTATTTATATATGGTGGTGTTGGATTGGGTAAAACTCACTTAATGCAAGCAATAGGTAACGAAATTTTAAAAAGAGATTCTTCAAAAAAAGTTTTATACGTTACTTCAGAAGCATTTACAAATGAATTAGTAAATGCTATCAAAGATGCAAATTATAAAAATGAATTATTCAGAAATAAATACAGAAATATTGATATTTTATTAATAGATGATATTCAATTTTTTGCAGGGAAAAATACTGCGCAAGAAGAATTTTTCCACACATTCAATACGTTGCACCAAAATGGAAAACAAATAATTCTTTCAAGTGATAAACCACCAAGAGATATCTCATTACTAGAAGAAAGATTAAAATCACGTTTTGAATGGGGATTAATAGCTGATATTTCTATGCCAGACTATGAAATGCGTCTTGCTATATTAAGAAAAAAGACACAACTAGAGGGAATTTTAATTGATGATGATATTTTGTCATTAATTGCAACACGTATAGATTCTAACATAAGAGAATTAGAAGGTGTTCTTAATAAAATATTAGCATATACATCTTTAACTCATAGTCCTATAACAATAGAAGTTGTTGAAAAAGCTATAAATGATATAACACTTCAAAAAGAAAATATTATCTCTGCAGATTACATACAAGATGTAGTGTCTAATTACTTTAAAATAGACAAACGCGATATGGTTTCAGCAAAAAAATCAAACGATATTGCTTATCCAAGACAAATTGCAATGTACCTTTGCCGAACTGTCGGACAAATGTCATTTCCTAGAATAGGTAATGACTTTGGTGGTAGAGACCATACAACTGTAATGCATGCATACAAAAAAATAGAAAAAGAAATAAAAGAAAACACAAATACTAAACTAATTGTGGAAAGTGTGAAAACAATAATCACAAACAAAAAATAAATTGAAATATAAAGCAAAACTTCAATTTTTTAAAATAAGTGTTTTCCAAACAAAGTATACTACAAAATTAAATCAATATCTTCTTACGGAAGGTGTTGATTAGATATCAACAGGTGGCTGTTAAAAACATGTTAAGAATCTGTTAATAAGTCACTTATTAACAATCAAAATTTAATAATGTGGATAAAAATATTTTTTATACACACAGTTATGAACATCAATTTTTCTAGGGACACAAATAATACACATAGTTTTCCACATTATCCACAGCACCTAATACTAATACTACTATATATATCTATATTATATTAATAGAAAAGGAGTTTGAAAAAAATGAAAATCATATGTGAAAAAGAAAAACTTCTAAAAGGTATTAATTCCGTAATAAATGGTGTAGCATCTAAAACAACAATGCCTGTATTAGAAGGAATACTTATTCAAACTAATGATAAAGAAGTAAAATTAACTACTTATGATTTAGAAATAGGAATTGAATACATTATAGAATGTGATGTAACTGAACAAGGAAATACAGTTGTAAATGCAACTATGTTTAGTGAAATTATAAGAAAATTACCAGATACAGATATTACAATTTCACTAAATGAAAATAATTTATTAGAAATAGAATGTGAAGGTTCATTATATAAATTAGCTACAATGAACCCAGAAGAATTTCCTGAATTACCAAAAATAAATATAGATAATTCAATTGAAATAGAACAAAATTTATTAAAAAACATGATAAGAAAAACAATATTTGCAGTAAGCAATGAAGAAAACAGACCAATATTCACAGGTTGTTTATTTGAAGTGGATAACAATAAGCTAAATGTTGTTGCAGTGGATGGTTATAGACTAGCGTTAAAAACAAATATATTAAATAGTCCAGCAAATAATTTCCACGCTGTTATTCCTGGAAAAACATTAAATGAAATAAATAAAATAATATTGGATTCATTTGATACTATTAAAATAGGCATTTCAAAAAATCAAGCTCTTTTTGAAATGGAAAATTGTAAAATAGTAACAAGATTATTAGATGGAGAATTTCTAAATTATAATAATGCAATTCCTGCACAATGGGAAACAAGAATAAGAGTAAATAAAAATAATATACAAAATTGTTTTGAAAGAATAATTTTAATTTCTTCATCTTCTATAGAAAAAGAGAAAAAATATCCAGTTAAAATTTCTATAGAAATAGGAAAAGTTATAATTTCATGTACAAATCAAACAGGAGATGCAAAAGAAGAAATATATGTATCAACAGAAGGAAAAAATTTAGAAGTAGGATTTAATCCAAGATATTTCTTAGATGCATTAAAAGTAATAGAAGATGAAGAAGTATATATTGAATTTGGAACTAA
>CAKPDW010000045.1 GCA_934149115.1 uncultured Clostridia bacterium | reverse complement strand
AAAGTTGGATGTGTCTACTTTTAAAAATGCAAAATAAAAAATAATTTTTTTCGTGTCTACTATCTTGACATAGTACAGTCTACTATCTTGACATAGTACAGAATGCACAATAATAATGCCAAGAAATGCACAATGAAAGCACTTAAAAATGCACAACAGAATTAAACAAAAATGCACAATGATATTGAAAAAAACACATTATTATGTTATTTTTATATAAGAGGTGATTAAATGAAACTAACTAAAAAAGGTTACAAAGAGAGACTGATAGATAAAAACATAGAGGAAGATTTAAAAATATTTGGTGCGATTAGCATAGAAGGGCCAAAATGGTGTGGAAAAACATGGACGGCATTAAATCATGCTAATAGTGTGATTTTTTTAAATAATACAGCAGACAATTTTAGAACAAAACATTTGGCAGAGATGGATGTTGATTTAGTTTTAGGAGAGGAACAACCGGAGCTTATTGATGAATGGCAAGAAGTTCCAGCAATATGGGATGCAGTCAGATTTAAGTGCGATGAAGATAAGAAAAAAGGAAAATATATTTTAACAGGTTCAGCAACACCAGTAACAAATCAGATACATCATTCAGGAGCTGGAAGAATATCTAGAATGAAAATGTATACAATGTCATTATATGAGTCTGGAGATTCTACTGGAGATGTTTCTCTAACAGATTTATTCGAAGAAAATGTAAAAAATAAATTACTTGAAAAGGTACAATTGCAAACAATTGCAAATCTGATTGTAAGAGGCGGGTGGCCAGAGACAATAGGTATTAGTATTGATGGGGCAAGAAGAATAACTAGAAGTTATTTAAAAGCAGTTATTGAACAAGATATTTCTGAAATAGATGGTATAAAGAGAGATAAAAACAAAATGGAAATGTTATTAAGATCATTAGCCAGAAATGAAAGTACAATATCATCTAATAGTGTATTGATAAGAGATATTGCAGATAACAGTACAGAAGAAGAAATAACAGTAAGTAGAAATACTGTAGCAGAGTATTTAGATGTATTAGATAGGTTGCATTTAATTGAAAATCAAAAATCATTTATGTATAAAATACGTTCAAAAAGCAATGTAGGAAAAAATTCAAAAAGACACTTTACAGATCCATCTTTAGGATGTGCTGCATTGAATATAACGCCAGAAAAATTATTAAAAGATTTAAACACATTTGGATTTTATTTTGAAGCTTTGTGTGAAAGAGATTTAAGAATATATGCAGAAAATATTGGTGGAAACTTATATCATTATAGAGATAATAATACAGGGTTAGAAGTTGATGCAATTGTTGAAATTGAAGATGGAACATATGGAGCATTTGAAATAAAATTAGGGGCAAATCAAGAAGAAGAAGCAGCCGAAAACTTAAAAAAATTTTATAATTCAGTAGATATAAAACCTAAATTTATGTGTATAATATGTGGCTTATATAATGCTGTAATTAGAAGGCAGGATGGAATATATGTTATACCAATAACTGCACTAAAAAATTAAAAAATGTTACTGGGAATGATAGAAATTTGGCAAAAAGAATTAATAAGTAATGGAGCACACTGTGCTCCTCTACGAAAAGAGCGTAATCTAAAATTTAATAGTTATCAAAAAGAACGTTTTCATAACAAAGTAATTAATTGCAAAAGTGTCAAAGAGTGACGGAAGAATTTTGACAGGAGAAAAATAAAAATATGTTAACTTTGATATTTTTGGGAAAACGTGGTATAATAATTATGTTACTTACAAAATTTTAAGCACTTGGAAATTAATATTTCCAAAAAGAAAGTAGGAGGTTTTTAAAATGTATCTGTATGATTGTATAGGACGAGTAATGCGGGTAATCGATCAAAATGTTTACTATTTTAACTCTGAGGGAATATACTCCCAAACAACAGTAAGAGAAGCAGAAACTAAGAAACTGGATGGTTTACTTTTTAGTCAGGCAAAAGGAGAATACTATGAAGATTCTTATGCTTTTCCTACCAAAGGAAGTGACAGAGCGATTGCTTGTTTAGAATTAGGCGATACCATTGATAAGTTCGAGAAGTATGTTTATAAATTTGATAAACTCTATAGAACAAAAAGAGAAAAGCCATTTATCAACAATGTGATTAGAATAGCAGAGGAAAAATTTTATTTTTTCAATGAGCAAGGTGTTTACACATGCTTAAAGAAAAAAGAGATACTACCTACAGATATTTGTATCAGTGTTGTAACTAACCCACCAGGGAGAAAAACATCATATTATTGTTTCCATGCGGTAGAAAAATTGGCAAAAGTATATGATGTTTGCAATATGGGTTTCTTTATGAATGTAATTAACCACTTAAAACCAGGTGATACTTTTTTTACATTAGAAGATTATTGTTATAATAAAAAAAGTGAATTTATACCACACATCTGGGAAATAATGTGCAGATAGCTTCATTAGAATAATCAATAAAAATGTCTCAAAAGAAGGTAGGAGGGCAAAAATGTATTTATATGACTGTATCGGCCGTGTAATGCGGGTAATAAACAAAAAGGTTTACTATTTTAATTATCATGGAGAATATTCACAAACAACAATAAGAGAAGCCAAAGATAAGAAACTTGATGGTTTATTTTTTAACCAGTCAACAGGAAAATATTGTGAAGAATCATATAAGTGTGATTGTGATACTAAAGCTCTTGATAGAGCAGTTGCCTGTTTAAAATTAGGAGATACTATTGAAGATTTTGAGAAGTATGTTTATCGATTTGATAGACTCTATCACATGGAAATGGAAAGACCATTTATCAACAATGTGATTAGAATAGCAGAGGGAAAATTTTATTTTTTCAATGAGCAAGGTGTTTACACATGCTTAAAGGAAAAAGAGATACTTCCAACAGATATTCGTATAAGTGTGGTAAGTAATATACCGGGAAAAAGAACATCATATTCCTGCTATCATGAACTTAGAAAATTGGCAGAAGTATATGAAGTTGATAATATGAATTTATTTGTAAAAGTAATATGCATGTTAAAACCAGGGGACAGTTTTTTTACATTAGAGGATTATTGCTATAATAAAAAAATAATATTGACACGAAAAAAGAAACCTGAAGGTGTTGACAGATTTATTACAAAAATCCAAAGACCGGAGTTTGTATGTTCACCAGAGAATCCTAACCCAAAAAAAACATTTGATTATATACATGTTTATGTAGATATCGTTTCAAACTGGGAAACTGACAAAAAAACATACATTCAGGAACATATCAAAGAAATCAACCAAAAGGTTTTAACAAAAATCGAGTCAAGCAAATCTTTCAAAAAATACGGTATCCCAATAAACTATTTAAAAGCTTCACAAATTGTTTTGGTAGACAGAATTGATCAGATACATTACGTATTTGAATTAAAAAAATAATAAAAAAATCCTACAACCACAAAAAGAGTTCAGTTTTATCTGAACTCTTTTTGCATGTTGCTGTTTATATAATCTTATGGAAATTCTTCTTTTAAATAAAGTTTTGTGGCCGTATCTGGACTATAAATTCCTACAGGGTCTTTTATAGGCGCAAATTCTTTTTCTTCTTGTACTCGTAATAAAGTAATATTGTCAAAATATTTGAAAGAATCAAAAATAAAAGTTTCAAATTTATATGAGTTTGGAACTTCTGGTACAATTTTCATTCCTTCATCATTTATATAAGTATTTTTTTTCGTTGCTCTATGATATGGTAAAGTTAAATTTGAAATTTTTTCTATTGCTTCAATCGAAAATAAATGACACAAAATATTAACTTCTCTATATAAAAATTTTCCATCTTTTTGTGCATTCGTAATTTCATCTGTAATTCGTTGGTAGCCTAACATTGCTGGTTTAGAATTCTTCTTGCAAAATACCCAATCATGAGAATGTGCATCTTTTTTGAAAATAGTTTTAGCACCGATTTGAGTGTTGTTATTAATAGTTAGTGCAAGAAAAATAGGGTCAGCAACTTTTACTAAAATATTATCAATTCCAGAAACAAAAACCCATTTAATATTGCGATTTTTCATATCTGTAATCATATTATTTATCTTTAACGAATCAAATAAATTTCCATTTCCGTTAGAAGCTTCATGAACACGATAAATTTCAGAAAGCAAAATCTTTCCGATTTTTATCAACTAATGGTAATTTATTTTGAATAAAGAAATTAATATTAGATTTATCAAGTCCAAAATAATTATTTTTTTCAAAAAATTTAATCGTATCAGCATTATTTGTTTCACTAGTCATGATATACCAAGGAATTGAAATATTAAATCTTTTATTTGCCTGAGTAATTTTTGTTGCGAGAATTTCAAATAGTGATTCTTTACGTGGTGATAAATTTAACTCGAAAGTTCCCTTAGGACCTTTATGACCTAAACGAGTACCTTGCCCACCAGCCATAGTAACTACAGCATAATGCCCACTTTTAAGAATCTCTGTTCCTTGATTTTCTAAGGCTCTACGTTCTTTGGTAGAGATTTCATTTTTTATATAATAATCAAGAGGTTCTACAATTTCACCTTCAGGAATAGAAATAGTTTTCAAGGATTTATACAAACTATCTACTTTTTTAAAATTGATATGAGACAATTGCAAAAGAAATTTTTCCTTTTGTTCATCTGTTAATTCATCCCAAAAAGCAAGTAGATGTTCTTGATTATATTTTTTTAAAAGATCTTTAATTTGACTGAGATCAGGTGACATATAACCTCCATTAAGATATAGCGTTAGATAAATTCTTTAATAAAGTTTCTTTATCTGGTATATCTGATTTTTTTAGATTGTCAATTTCATCTTGTAAATTATAAGGTAATCTAACAAGTGTTATTGAATAAGAAGATAACTCTTGTGAATCTAAAATACCTTCTAATATAACATATGAAGAAATTGTCGAAAAGTGAGAGGAATCAATATCTTCGTATGTATTATCAATTTCAATTGGAAGCCCAACACTACCAGTATTGAAAATTGTTTTATTTTTAAACCTAAATATATTTGGTGAATGTATATGAGCATATCCAACTATATCAGGTGTCGGATCCAAATCAGTTTTTCCAAGAAATGCAGTGTTTTCAAACATTTTCATTGGATCAAGAATTTCAAAATTTTTATAATCTTTACTTTCTGCATTTGAATGTAAAGGATTAAAAATATGTTTCATACTAAATGGTGATGCATGAAATAATCTGATTAAATGCCCACTAAGATAAAAATCATGAAAAATAGGAATACTACCAAGATAATCTACGTTTTCTTTAGTCATATGCTCTATAGTCCATCTTTGTAATGGAACAACACAATTGTGAGCAAGTAGATGATCACAGTTACCACGAATCACTACCTCGCAGTTTTCCTTGATAAGTTCTGTGACTTCATTAGGGTGAACACCCTTTATGGCAATATCACCCAGACAGTAAATATGAGTGATTCCTTTATGCTTGATGTCAGCCAAAACAGCTTTTAAAGCAGAAAGATTACCATGTATATCAGCGATTAATGCAATTCTATCCATAAAGAATACCCCCTTTTATAAATTATTTTGAATGCAAACAAAAACACGGACCATAGAGAGTCAGGAAAAGTATAAATGCATTTAATTGTCCGCTTTTGTTATACATAAATCGTATTAATATTTTTGTTGAATTTCACTAATTTTTTCTGGTTCATTTCTAAGAATATCCAAAAATACATCAGCAATTTCTGGATCAAATTGAGTTCCTTTACATCTTTCGATTTCATTCATTGTGTAGTCGAAATCTAAAGCTTGTCTATAAGAACGCTTTGATGTCATCGCATCAAAAGTATCTGCAACTGCAACAATTCTAGCAAGATAAGGAATGTCCTTTCCAGCAAGTCTTGAAGGATACCCATGTCCATCATATCTTTCATGATGATGTTTTACAATAGGTATAATATCAGCAAAAATGCTAGCATTAGATAAAATATGAACACCAATTGCAGGATGATTTTTTATTTCTGAATATTCATCATCAGTCAATTTATCAGTCTTTAACAAAATTGCATCAGGAATACCAATCTTTCCAATATCATGAAACAAAGCCCCAATTTTTAAAGTTTTCATTTCATCAGAAGGTAAATTTAGCTTTTCCCCAATCAATAAAGAATATTCTGCAACTCTATCAGAATGACCTTTTGTATAAATATCTTTAACTTCAACAGTCCTTCGTAAAATTTCAATACTTTCCAAATAAGATTTTTCAAGCAATTCCTTAGAATCAGAAAGTTCAACATTTATTTTCTTAATCATATTCATTTGCTCTACAGATTTTAAACCAGACTCAATAAGTAATAATAATTGATCAAATTTATCACTTTTCTCGCAATACCCTTGAATATCTAATTTTCTAATTGTTTCAAGTGGAGGAGCCAAATCCTTATGACCTGTAAGCAACAATATATATAAATCTTTATTAAATTTACGAATTTCTTCAACAACATGATCTCCATGGAAAGGAGTCATAATGTAGTCTAATAGCATTAAATCAAAATGCTCTTTTTTTACTAATTCTATAGCCTCTTGTGGATCAGTAACACCTGTAATTGAATAATTATGTAAGTAAACTTTTAAAGAATCGATTATACCAATCTCATCATCAACTGCTATAATTTTGTATTTTGATTTTTCTTGTGCAACAGCGTTTAATCTCATAAAAACACCTCATTCTATTGTATTTTATACGGAATTAGGAAAATATTATCACATACGCGGAATTGTAATAATAAATTCTGTTCCTTTATTTTTTTCAGTTTTAAAAGTCATATCACCATGAAAATGAGCTTTTATATTTGAATATGACATAAATAAGCCAAGCCCTGTACCAGCTTTTCCTTTAGTTGTAATCATTTGCTTAAATAGGTTTTCTTGAACAACTTTAGGAAGACCTGGTCCATAATCTTTTACGACTAATTCGATAGTAGTATTATCTCTCAGATTTGCTGTTAAGTCAATAAATTCATCAGATTTTCCAGAATAAGCTTGAATAGAATTTGAAATCATATTATTCAAAACTTGAACTAGACTGTTAATATTACCATTAATTTGAATTTTATCTGGGACATTGTTATGTAGTCTTAAAGTAACAAGAGCAGATTTTAATTCATGTTTCATTAATATATCAACTTGTTTAAACAAATCAGATACAGAAAATGGAAATACTTGACTATCAGATAAAGTAACAGCCTGACCCTTAACAGCAGTGATTACATCAGACATATATGCTGTATGAGTTTTTATTTTATCAATCCATTCCTGCATATCTTTTGCAATAGCATGAAAATCTTCTTCTGTAACAACAGGATTACCAATAGAAGCATCTAATTCTTCAACAAGTTGATGTAATCCTTCATCAGCACCAGATATACTCATAATTGGAGTTTTTAAGTTATGAGCAATACCACCAACCATTTGACCAAGAGAAGCGAGACGTTCACGTTCTATTAACAAATCCTGATTATTCTTAATCTGTTGAATATTTTTCTCAGTCATTTTCTGAACAGAATTATAAGCATTACACAAATCACCAATTTCATCATTTGATAGTATAGGTAAAGTATTTTGTTTACTAGAAGCATTTGCTATATTGTTTAATGAATCAGAAACAGTTGAAATATCTTTTTGAAGAGATTTTGCAAACATATTCAAAAAGATAAAAGTAACCAATATAACAAACAAGAAGTCAACAAATAAATAAATAAGAGTTTCCTCAGAATAAACTGAATATAAAATTCCTAAAGTATAAATACCTTCCTCAGTATTTACTTCAATAGTAGCTCCTTGTGTATCAACTCCATATCCATCGTAAGTTTGACCATCATTTTGACTAGCTAACTGTTTTGTATATTCAATCACAAATTCACTTGGATCAAAACCGCTTATTGTTAAGCATGAGCCGTCTGGTTTTATAACAAATTTTGAATGAGTATAACTAGAAAGTTTCAATTCAGAAAAGTTTTTTATAAGATCACCAGAGTTATATGAATCAATATTTCCAAAATTTTGTACTAACAAATCATGGTAATTTGAAAATAAAAAAGTTTCTTTAGTGCGAATAACCTGGTTATAAGCAATTAGAGAAGTTAACAATACACCCATTATAGAAATAGGAAGAACCTGTAGTAAAATTTTTTGTTTTAAAGAAACGCGAAGTCCCATTTCAGCTTTTTCATTATAAGTATCTCTAAGAATTTGTGTATATAAATTTTTAGAAGTAATATAAGAAGTAACAACTAAAAATAAAAATAAAGACACTAAAAGCAATATAATTTTAAAAATCATAATACTATGATGACTTCCAGTTAATGTTAAAACTAAAATAATACCTATAATAGGAATTATCAATTCTCCTAAGAAAGTTACATAAGGTAAAGAAAAACATTTTTTCCTAATTTTCTGGATACGATTAATATCCTTGTATTTGCGAGGATTAGTGTCTCTATACCAATCGTCAATATCTTTAAACATCAATTTAAAAATAATAAATAATACAGTAGATGCAATAATAAAGATAGCTGAAATTTGTGCCACAAAAGGAATTCCAGACATTTGAATATCAAAACTATTATTAAGAGAGTTTGGTGGATAATTCAAAAGTGTAGGCAAAATAGCAGTTACCATTATTACAACAAGTAAAATAGTAGAAATATATCTAAAAATAATTTTTGTACTTGGCAAATCAGTAAAATTAACTTTTCTTTTTTTCATTTCAAAATATTCCTTTCAATTAAATTCAATAATATTATATATTAAAATTAAATAAAGACCAATAAAATTTTTAATGTTTATACAATAATTTTTTATGTCAAAAAGAACGTCCTATTGACAAATTGAGAATGAGACTGGGATTGAGGTGTGTGTCAAGAAAAACGTCATATGACAATAAAAAAATTGGTTAATTTTAGGCTTTACTAAAAAATTTTTTATGTGTAAAATATAATCAAAGTTTAAAATTATATGAGGTGTTTTATGGGTAAAAATAAAAAATTAATTTTTGTTGGAATAATAATTACAATAATAGTTATTATTTTATTAGTGATTTGGAGATGTTCAACTAGTTTTATAAAGAAAAATGAAACAGCTAAAAGTCAGTTGCCACAAGCAACAAATGAGGTTACTACACAAAATAATGATTCAGAGAAAACTGAGGCAACAACTAATACGATTGATACAAGCAAATGGGATCTCACAAAAGTAGATATAGTTTATGATACAGCAAATGTAGCAGTACCAGTACCAAAAGGATATGTAGCATCTGGAGCAGATGGAGAACATACAGTAAATACAGGATTTGTAATTTATGAAGGAACAGGTGAAGTAACAAATGATAATGAATGGAATGAATCATGTACAAGAAATCAATGGGTATGGGTACCTGTATCAGATGTGAGTAGAATATATGAAACAGATTCGAATGGAAGAAAAAAGAGTAAATTGTATAATTTTAGTAATACAGGAAGAACTGTATATCAAAATAATGATTATGAACCGGGTGTATTATCTACGCATGATGATAAGGGTGATTTTTCAGAATATGCTTTACAGGGGATGACAAGAGAGAGATTTTTAAATGAAATGCAAGATGAATTTGAAGCTACTGTAGAATCAATACAAACATATGGAGGTTTTTGGATAGGAAGATATGAGACAGGAAATTTGAAAGCAGATGAACCTGTAGTACAGAGAATGAATACAAGCATAAACTATCAAAATTGGTATACAGCATATACACGAATAAAAAGAATGAGTACAAATGAAAATGTAAAAACAAGCATAATATTTGGAGGTTTATGGGATGAGACATTGCAGTGGTTTGTGGATAGTGGAAATAAAACATATGCAACAATAAAAAATTCAATAAGTTGGGGAAATTATTACGATAGTACATTTAAATATAAATATACAAGTGGAAGTACGGCAACAAAATCACTAGCTGTTAGTAAAATAATTCCAACAGGAAGTACAGAATATAGTAAAGCAAATAATATATATGATATGGCAGGTAATGTCTATGATGGGACGCTAGAGAGGGCAGATTCTATACACCGTTGGTATCGTGGTGGCTATTACGAATACAATGGTAGAGACTTTCCAGTATCTAGCCGTTTGAGCGTCGCTCCAATTGGTAGCGACGACGACTTTGGTTTTCGTGCGTACTTATATATAAAGTAGTACGGAATACTGATGGCGATATAGTAAGATAAGGTCATAGTAGTTGTAGAATTTTTAGATTTCGATTAGAATGATATCTTACTGTGTTAAATTCCCCCTGAATTTCCTCAACGTACTTATGTACGCTTCCGAAATTTAGGGGGAATTTGCCTTGTAATATAAACATTCTAATCAAAATCAATTAGAGAAAATATGTCATTGATAACATAGAAAACTAATATAAATGTTAGTTTTCAAATGTTACCAAGTGACATTTTTTTGCATTAAAAGTTTAGCATATGATGTGTCATGATTGATTCCGTAAGAAAAGCTTAATTTTGTAATAAAAATATAAAGTAAAAGATATTAAAATATAAAAGAAGATGGAAGTGCTACGCAAGTTTATTATTTAAACAATATAATAATATTTTTGACATTTACTTTAATAAAAAAACATGTATAAATTATTATAAAGAATTTTAGAAAAAGGATTTGGGTAAATGAAAAAGAAAAATAATTATCTAGTTTGTTTAATTATGGCTGTACTAGTTATAGCAATTAGTTTAATATGCTTTAATTTAGTTAAAAACAAAAATTTGAAGCTAATTAAGACATATTTTGTTGGTATTGGACCTAAAAAATTAGAGAAGTCAGAAATTACTGTAAAATATGCAAAAGGTGTTACTGGTTCAGGATTACAAGCTGTGTATGATGTTGAGATTACAGAAGATGGTGGATACGTTATTGCAGGAAGTTATTCAGGAGAATTAGACATTGATGGTGATGGAAACGTTGATAGCACATCAGTAGGTAGTTTTGATCAATTAATTGCAAAATATGATTCTGACGGAAATGTAGAATGGTTTAAAAATTTTGGAACTGATCAGGCTGATGAATTCTATAGTGTCGATATTGCATCTGATGGTGGATATGTTGTAAGTGGATATGAATATAGTTCTAATCAAAAAGATGCTATTGTAATGAAACTTGATAGTTCTGGAAATGAAGTTTGGAAGAAAACAATTGGTGGAATTTATGAAGATGAAATGCGAGATGCAAAAGTTTTAGCAAATGGAGATATTGTAGCTGTAGGAAGATTTGCTAGTCCATCAATTAATATTAATGGTACAACAATAACAAGACAAGGAAAGAATAATGGATATATTATTTGTTATGATGCAAATGGCAATTATAAATGGCATAAAGCAATTACTGGAACAGGAGATATTGATTTAACTTCTGTAACTGAAACTTCACATGGAATAGCAGTAGCTATAAATTATTTAGGAACAATTGATGTAGATGGAAATTCAATTACAAATGCAGGAAATCAAGATTTTGCAATAGTTGCATTTTCTACGGATGGAGCATATCAATGGAGCCAAAAAGTAGGTGGTTCGAATGATGAAGATATTGCTAAACTTATAACAGATATTGAGGATAATATAGTTGCTGTCGGAGGATTTGCAAGTAATCTAACTATTGGAACAGAAACAATTAATGCACCTACAACAAGCTATGCAAGTTCAATTATGTTAAAATTAGCTTCTGCAACTGGAGATTATGTTTCAAGTAAAGTATTTGGAGGAACGAATAATGATGATACACTAACAACAGCAACATCAACAGAGGACGGAGGAATATTACTTGGAGGTTGGTTCTATTCAACTAAGTTTGATATAGATGGAGATGGAACTAATGATATTACAAGTACAAAAGGTCAGAATGATGGAATAATTATAAAATTAAATGCTCAAAATGAAGTAGAGTGGTATAGAACTATTGGAGGTGACTCGTATGACGAAATTTATGGAGTTGCACAGTTAAATAATAAAAATTTCATTATAGTTGGTAGATATGATAGTACATCGTTATCTTGTGGAGATAATACGAATATAGTGACTTCGCAAGGATATGTAGATGGATATATTATTAATCTAGAAAATAATAGTAGTAGTGCAAAAGATACGAGTGTGTTGGTGCATCATTATATTAAAGATACAAGTACAAAATTAAGCGAAGATGTGATAATAAGTGGAAAAGTAGATGATAATTATACAACTACAATTGCAAATGATATTCCTGAATATTATGAACTAGTAGGAGAACCAAATAATAAAGAAGGAATAATGACAGAAAATCAAATAGTAGTAACATATTATTATCAATTAAAAAAGTATCCATACACAGTAAATTATCTAGAAAAAGGAACAAACAAAGTATTACACACAGCCAAAACAGGAGTTGCGAAAGATTGGGGAACAGTAATAAAGGCAACAGATGAAAAAATCACAATAGATGGATATAATTATAACTCAGTAGATAAAGATACATTAACAATAGGAACAGGCGAAAA
>CAKPDW010000044.1 GCA_934149115.1 uncultured Clostridia bacterium | reverse complement strand
CCCATTTCTATTATTTCAGGGATTTCTTTTATTAAGCATAAATCTTTTGATGAAAATATGTATGTTCCGTTTTCATCATCTTCTACTGGCATTAGGTTTCCTGGATTGTTCTTTTCTTCAACATATACATTGTATGCCCATCTGCAACTTTGTGCACAATCTCCTAAATTAGCACTTCTTCCACATAGGAAGTCACTTAAAAAGCACCTTCCAGAATATCCGAAGCAAATTGCTCCATGGCAAAACATTTCAACTTCTAAATCTTTTGGTTTGTTTTCCATTAATGTTTTTATTTGTTCTTTACTCATTTCTCTACCTAGTATTACTCTTTTGGCTCCATTATGATACCAAAAGTTTGCTGTATGATAACTGATTATATTTGCTTGTGTGCTTATATGAATATCTATGTCTGGTGCATATTGTTTTAGTATTTCAATAATTCCTCCATCTGATGCTATTATTCCGTCTGGTTTTATTTCATTTAGTTCTTTTGCTACTTTTATAATTTCATCATATTTTTCGTCCCATGCAAATATATTTAATGCAACATAAACTTTTTTTCCGATTTTATGCGCATACTTTATTGTTTTATTTAATTCATAATCATCTACGCTTACTCTTGTTCTAAGAGATAAGCTTTTTGTTCCCATATATACTGCATCTGCTCCATATAAAAAAGCTGTTTTTGCTTTATCAAAGGAACCTGCTGGTGCTAATAATTCTATTTTATTCATTTTTTTGTTCCTTTCTTATTTGGCCGTTTCTTTAATGATATATAATATATCACAAAATCGTCTCAAAATCCAGTTATTTCTAGACTTTTTTGAATAAGATTTTAGCATTTTTATAATTTAATATTGATTTAAGTTCTAAAATATTATAATATGTTTATAAATTTAATAAAGAATGGAGTAATTGATATGGAAAAAATACTAGTTTTCGGACATAAAAGTCCTGATACAGATTCTATAGCATCTTCTATTGCTATGGCTTATTTACAAACAAAATTAGGAAAAGTTGCAGTTCCTAAAAGATTGGGAAATATTTCAAAAGAAACTGAATTCGCTTTAAATCATTTTAAGATTGGTGCACCTGAACTTTTAGAGACTGTTTCTGAAGATGATACAGTTATTTTAGTTGATCATAATGAACCTGCTCAATCTGTAGCTAATATGTTAAATTCAAAAATTTATATGGTTGTTGATCACCACCAAATTGCTGGTTTTCAAACATCTGCACCACTTTACTATTATGCAGAACCAGTAGGTTGTACCTGTACAATTATTTATAAATTATTTAATGATAACAATGTTGTTATTCCTGCTGATGTTGCTGGTTTAATGCTTAGTGCTATCATTTCTGACACATTACTTTTCAAATCACCAACTTGTACAGAAAAAGATAAGGCTGTTGCTGAAGCTTTAGCTAAAATTTCTAATACAGATATTGATACATATGGATTAGCAATGTTAAAAGCTGGGACTGATTTATCTTCTTTCTCTGAAGAAGAATTAATTAACTTAGATGGAAAAAAGTTCACACTAAAAGATACAATCCCTGCAAAAGTTTCTCAAGTTAATACTGCTGATATTGATGAAGTTATGCTTAGAAAGGCTAATTTTGAAAAAGCTATGAATGCTGAAATTGAAAAAAATGGTTATAAATTATTTATTTTAATGATTACAGATATTATTAATAGTAATTCTCAAGTTATAGTTCTTGGTTCAAAAGCTGATATTGTTGAAAAAGCTTATAACGTAAAATTAGTTGATAATACTGCTTTTTTACCTGATGTTGTTTCTAGAAAGAAACAGGTTATTCCTGTAATTTCTGAAAATGTTTAAAACGGATTTACATATATTAAATTTTTTATATTATTTCATGAATAAAGAGTGAGGATTTTCCTCACTCTTTTAGGTGTACTTATTCTGAAAAAATAAAGTAAATTTTTTTCTCTCCACTAATTTTATTGTTTTTTTCATTTCCCTCTCTATCTGTATAATTTAATGTTGTGTCTGCTATTTCTGGAAGTTTTGTCATATGTGTTCCTGCTTTTGGGCTATTAACAGCAACCCATGTGTTTTTATTATACTTTATAAAACATAGTACTGCATAAAAATATGCTTCTTCGTTTTGGCCCCATATAACTTGCATTACTATTACATTTTTAGCTTTGCTGACATATTCTCTTGGCAGTAACATCAAATTAGTAAATTCCATTGCTATTTCCCATTTGATTTTGTGATTTATAAAATATGTTATCTCTTCATCGAAATTCCAATTTCTTTTTACTTCGTCCTTGTAAATTACAGTTGTTTCTGAAATATTTTTTACATAGTCATAAACATTTGCAGGTACTGTTATTGTTTTATTGTTCCGTGATAAAAAGAATTTTTCAACAAATTTCATAGTGCTTCACACCTCCATATATTTAACATTTTTATGTTAACACTAGTATACGAATTTGTCAAGCTATTTTGTTACTCTTGTTACTGCTAATCCATCTCCTATTTCTAGTATTTCTGATTCTAATTTTTCGTTATCTGTTATTTCTTGTATATATTCTCTTAAATGCCTTACTGCTGTACGTTGTTTGTGTTTATTATAATCACTCATAACATAACCTTTATATAAAATATTATCAGCTAATATGATTCCATTGTTTTTTATTAAACGAATAGCATTTTCTAAAAATACTGGGTATTTTCCTTTTGCAGCATCAATAAATACTATATCATATTCTTTGGTAATTGTTGGTAATATATCTACTGCGTTTCCTACCATTATATTTATTCTGTCTGCCACTCCCATTTCTTTTATATTTTCGTTAGCTTCTTTTGCTCTTTCTTCATCAATTTCTATTGTATCTATTATACAGTCGTTATCTGTATATTTTGCAAACATTGTTGCTGAATATCCTACTGCAGTTCCTATTTCTAATATTCTTTTAGGTTTTTCACTTTCTAAAATTTCTTTAATTTTTTCTAATGTATCATCCATAATTATTGGAATATGATTTTCTAATGCTTTTTCTTTTACTTCTTTTAATTTTATCTCATTAAACATTTTTATTCTCCTGTATTATACTTAAAAGGGCTTTCTTGAGATTACTCAAAAAGCCCTATATTTGTTTTAGTTATTTTTATTTGCATTTCTTGCTGCTCTTTCTCTTTCTTTTGAATCTAATATTTTCTTTCTTAATCTAATATTTTTTGGTGTTACTTCAACAAGTTCATCATCTTGTATGAATTCAATTGCTTTTTCTAGACTCATTTGAATTGGTGGAACTAATCTTAATGCCTCATCTGAACCTGATGCTCTGGTATTGGTTAAGTGCTTTTCTTTACATACATTTATTGCTAAATCTTCTGATCTTGAATTAATTCCTACTATCATTCCTTCATATACTTCTACACCTGGACCTATGAATAAATCACCTTTATCTTGTGCATTATATAATCCATATGTTATTGATTTTCCAGCTTCAAATGCAATTATTGTTCCTCTAACTCTTGCAACTACCTCACCTTTGTATGGTTCATATGAATCAAATATTGAATTCATTGTTCCATTTCCTTTTGTATCTGTTAAGAATTCTGTTCTATATCCTATTAAACCTCTAGCTGGAATTTTGAATTCTACTTTTGTATGTCCTGCTTCTGCTGGTTCCATGTTAACCATTTCTGCTTTTCTTCTTCCTAGTTTTTCAATTACTGTTCCTATGCAATCATCTGGTACATTTACAACTAATCTTTCTATTGGTTCACATTTTACCCCATTAATTTCTTTTATAATAACTTTTGGTCTTGATACTAATAGTTCAAATCCTTCTCTCCTCATTGTTTCAATTAAAACAGATAAATGTAGTTCACCTCTACCAGATACTTCAAATGAATCTGGTGAATCTGTTTCTGCAACTCTTAGAGAAACGTTTCTATCTAATTCTTTTAATAATCTATCTCTAATATGTCTTGATGTTATAAATTGACCTTCTCTACCTGCTAGTGGTCCATTATTTACACTAAATGTCATAGATACAGTAGGCTCGTCTATATCAACAAAAGGTATTTTTTCTGGATGATCATAATCACATATTGTATCTCCTATGTTTATATCTGCTATACCTGACATACATATGATATCTCCTGCTCCAGCTTCTTCAACTTCAACTCTTTTTAATCCATCATATGTATATAGTTTTGTAACTCTTGCTGATTCTGTTTTATCATCTTTTTTACATATTGTTACAGGCATTCCTAGTTTTACTATTCCTCTTTCAACTCTACCAACTGCAATTCTTCCTATATAGTCATCATAATCTATGTTTGAAACTAACATTTGCATTGGTCCATCTTGATCACAGTTTGGTGCATGGATTGTATTTACAATAGTTTCAAATAAACATTGTAAATTTTCTCCTGGTTTACTTAAATCCATTGTTGCAATTCCTTGTTTTCCTGATGCATATACTACTGGGAAATCTAATTGATCATCGTTTGCATCTAATTCTATAAATAAATCTAAAACTTCATCAACAACTTTTTCTGGTCTTGCTCCAGGTCTATCAATTTTATTTATAACTACTATTGGTTTTAAGTTTAATGCTAATGATTTTTTTAATACTTCTCTTGTTTGAGGCATTGCTCCTTCGAATGCATCTACTAATAAAACAACTCCATCAACCATTTTCAAAACACGTTCAACTTCTCCACCAAAATCAGCATGTCCTGGTGTATCAACTATGTTAATTTTGATATCTTTGTAATGAACTGCTGTATTTTTAGAAAGTATTGTAATTCCTCTTTCTTTCTCTAAATCGTTAGAATCCATTACTCTTTCTGCTACTTGTTCATTTGCTCTAAATATTCCGCTTTGTTTAAGCATTGCATCTACTAATGTTGTTTTTCCGTGGTCAACGTGAGCTATGATTGCTACATTTCTAATTTTCTCATTATTCATTTTCATTCCCTACCTTATTCTTATATAACACGTTATTAGGGCGTAGATTCTACGCCCCTCTATAAATTTCTAAAATATTATATTACTTTTATGCTATTTTGTCAAATTTTTAAGTTTATGCATCTTCTCCCATATAGTAAATTGTTACGTCTATTTTATCATAATCTGCTGTTATTGAAGTATTTTTATCTAATATTTCAAAAGCAGTTTTTAAGTCGATTTCTGTTCCATCATATATGTCTGAAAGATTATAATTTCCGTTTTCAATGTAATCATATGTAATTAATGTACTGTCTTTATTTTCTCCATCATATACTTCAATTTTTACTTCAGTAACATTTTTATAATCTTCGCCTATTTTGCCTTCTGTTATGATTGATGTTTTTCCTTTATCCACATCTTCTAATATCTTTTTAAAACTTTGTTTTAAATTTTCTGAATTTTCTACTGAAAAATAATTTGCATCTGTTAGCGCTCCTCCAAAGTCCTGTTTAAATGATGTTCCTGTTGCATCTTTTGATAATGCTACTCCATATAATTGTGGTTTATGTTTTTTGTTTAGATTGATAATGTTATTTGCATATTCTCCTATTTTATTTTTTACAATATTACCATACCATCTATCGTCTGAGCTATACCATCTATTAGTTGAAGTATCTAAATATCTATTTGCATCACCATCTGTTATTATTACAACATCTGTTGCAATTGCATGACTTTCTGGACTTATATATTCGTATGCATATCTTAGTGCATTTGCTGTACATGTACCTGGTCCTAAACTTGGTCGTCCATTTTTATAAATTGTCTGATTGGCTTGCCAGTCTGTAATACTATTTCTTTCCTTACAGTCTGTTAAACTTAATGAAAATGTATATGTATGATTTCTATTATTATAATAATAATAACTTTGATTTACTCCACATGTTCTACTTCCTTTGCTTTTCAATTCTGATAGTATTGTTTTGTATTGTTCTAGCGAGAATATATCGCTATATGATTTTTTAGCTTCATTTGGTTCTGAAAAAGTACCTAGTACTCCTAAATTTAATCCACAATTTGCATCTTCATATCCATAATATGTTACTATTGTTATTTTCTTTTTTTGTGAAGTATTGTCTTTTAGAAAATCATCTATGAATGTGTCTAATGTATTGACTATTGCAGACCATCTCGTTTTACTATATCCTGCTTCATAATTAAAGCTTCCATCTTGATTCAACACATATGGCATTTCATTACTGTTGCTTACTTCTATATCTAGTGCCATACTGATTGTTCTATCTACTAATATTACTACTTCCTGATCAGTATCTTGTATTTGCTTTGGATAAATATTTATTAATTTTCCTTTGTATTTTCCATTATTGGCTATATCATACATATCTCCAAAATTATATAATTTTCCGTATGTTCTGTTATTATATAAATATGCTGCGTTTAAATCATTATCTACGACATATATTCCATATTGTTGTAGTTCTTCAATTTTTTTGAATTTATTTTCTTCCCAATTTGGTTCATTTTTGAATTTTTCTTCTAGTTTTGTTTTATTTTTTAAATCTACACTTAAGCCCAACTTTTCTAATCCAACGTCTGGAACATAATATATCGTTTTATCATCTTCTAATGTTATTTTAGCTAATATTCCTTCATTAACTAAATCTGTTACGGTTTTTTTTGCAGATGAATATGCATTATTACTTTTTACTGTATATGATTTTATAGTATCATCTAATGCTTGAACTCTGTTCATGTATTTACTTGTTTGCATTCCTACAAAAATACCATCATTTTTAATCGTATAGTTTATTGTTACTCCTGATATTATTAATAAAATTATTATAGTGATTATTAAAGCAATTAAGGTTATTCCTCTTTTGTTTCTCATATTTTTTTCCTCCTAGCATATATATTATTATAATTATAAATATTTTTCATTTCAATATTTATTGGTATTTTGTAACAAATTTATTATATTATGGAGGTTATATGTGCGGTTTTTGTGGAATTGTAAACTATAAAAGAAATCTTTCTAATGATTATGATATTATTCAAAATATGATTAATACTTTATCTTCTCGTGGTCCTGATGAAGATGGAATTTTTATGAATACAAATGTTAATTTTGGTCATAAACGTCTTATTGTTATTGATCCTGAAAATGGTAAACAACCTATGCGTTTTTCTTTTCAAAATAATATATACACGATTGTATATAATGGACAGATTTATAATACGGCTGAATTAAAAAACATTTTAATTAAAAACGGTTTTACATTTGATGGGCATTGTGATACTGAAATCTTGCTCAAGTCATATATTCATTTTGGATATGATGTTGTTAATCATTTGAATGGAATTTTTTCTTTTGCAATATGGGATAATGAAAAAAATGAATTATTTATGGCTCGTGATCATTTTGGAATTAAACCTTTATTTTATTGTTTTAAAAACAATAATTTTGTTTTTGGTTCTGAAATTAAAGCTATTTTAAAACATCCTTCTATTTCTGCTATTGTAGATGATTATGGTATATGTGAATTATTTGGAATTGGTCCTGCTCATACACCTGGACTTACTCCTTTTAAGGATATCTATGAATTAAAACCTGGTTATTTTGCTGTTTTTGATATTAATGGTTTAAAAATGGAACAGTATTTTAAATTACAGACTGCTCCTCATACTGACACTTTTGAGGAAACATGTCATAAAATTAATTTTTATCTAGATGATGCAATTGGTAGGCAATTAATTTCTGATGTTCCATTAGGAATGATGCTTTCTGGTGGATTAGATTCTAGCATTATTACTGCATATGCTAGTAAATATTTTAAAGATTCTCCAGAAAAATTTAGAACTTTTTCTGTTGATTATATTGATAATGATATTAATTTTAAAAAGAATGATTTTCAACCAAATTCTGATAATGAATATATAGATATTATGATAAAAAATTTCAAATGCAATCATTCATACATAACTTTAGATACACCTGAACTTGCTGAAGCTCTAGTGAATGCAATGATTGCTCGTGACATGCCTGGAATGGCTGACGTGGATTCTTCTTTCTATTTGTTCTGTAAAGAAATTAAAAAAGATGTGAGTGTTGTTCTTTCTGGTGAATGTTCGGATGAAATATTTGCGGGTTACCCATGGTTTTTCCGTGAAGATGCTTTAAATAGCAATACATTTCCTTGGTCTCTTGCAATTAGTGAACGACAAAAAATATTAAATCCTGATATTTCTAAAAAAATAAATCTAAAGGATTACATTGATTGTAGATATAAGCAATCTCTTAATCAAATTGATTCCTTAGACTCAGATTCTTCTGAGACAATTGAGAAAAGAAAAATCACTTATTTAACATTAAATTGGTGGATGCAAACGCTTTTAGATAGAAGTGATAGAATGTCTATGGCTTCTGGATTAGAAGTTAGAGTTCCATTCTGTGATCATAGATTAGTACAATATATGTGGAATGTACCTTGGGAAATGAAGGCTTTAAATGGTCGTGAAAAAGGTCTTCTTAGATATGTAGTAAAAGATTTATTGCCTAATGCAATTGTTGAAAGGAAAAAAAGTCCATATCCTAAAACATATAATCCTACTTATCTAAATGCTGTAAAATCAATATTAACAGACATTTTGAAAAATCCTAATGCACCTATAAAGAATATTTTAAATGAATCATATATTAGAGAAATTTTAGAAACTAATGGTAGTGCTTTCTCAAGACCTTGGTTTGGTCAACTTATGACTGGTCCTCAGCTTATTGCTTATCTATGTCAGGTGGATATGTGGCTTGAAAAGTATCAGCCTAAAATTGAGATTTAAATTTTGATTATGCTTGTCATGGGGGACTTTTTTGATAATTTCGCGAGATTGTCAAAAAGAACGTCCCTATGACAAGTTAATAGTTTGTTTTTTCAGAATTTTGATGGAAATCTTCTTCTGGTAACATGTCAACTTCTTCTGCATAATTCCAATCAATTTTTTTAGGTGGACTTTTTATTTGCATATATGCTTTATACATCATTTTAGCTGTAATCTGTGGTTTGACATTTCCTGTATGTGTTGCAAACATTGGTATTAGTATTGATTTTATATTGTTGTTTATTGCTTCTATTAATGTTGTTCTCATACATTGATATATTTTTGTGATTAATTTTTATAATTTCTTCTTTATTAAATCTGGCCAATTCTAAACCTTCGTCTGTATAGAAATCTGCTAAATAGTTTTTATCATTATATTCTCATTTAAAGTTATATAATTAATATATATTATTATCAATCGTGTTGGTCATATAATGTTGCTTACTTTTAAAATTATATAAATTGATTTATATACTATAAGTTAAAAAATAGAGGTTCTCTTTTGAGAATCTCTATTGGATTTGAATAAATTTCAAGATTTTTCATATTTTTCCGATTATTGCGAATATGCTTTCCATTGGCAAATATATTATAATTAGTCCTATTATCTCAAATATTGTTGTTATTAATATTGCACTTATCTCTACATCATTTCTTCTTGATATGATAATAAGCATTGCTAATGATGTTATACATATTATTCCTACTAATTTTAATATAAATGTTTCCATAATATCTCCTCTTTTTTTCTTCTATTGATTAACTATAGTTCGACACATCCTTGGAGTTTGGTTTGATGTATTTTATGGTATTTCATTCGTTATTTCTGTTTGTTTTGAAACGTTTTCTGTTGAATTTGTTATATTTTCTGTTTTCTCTGTTTTTTCTGGAAGTGTTGTTTGTATTTTTTTATTGTTTTCTTTAACCTCTTTATTCAGGTTAATTACGTTTTGCAAGGTTTCATCAAATTCAGTTATTTGATTTTGGGCAAATTTTGGTAAAATTTCTTTTGTATAACAATAGTATACTCCACCAATAATTATTGCTCCTGTAATTAATATAAATATAATTTTGTTTATTAGAATTTGAAATATATTTTTCTTTATTTTTACTTTTTTCTTTTTTGGTTTCTCAGATTTTTCTTTTTTAATTTCTTTTTCTGGTTCCTCTTTTTTATCAATAATTTCTAGTTCTATTCCTTCTTCTTTTGCTTTTCTGATTGCTTCTTCTTTTTCCGCTTCTTTTATTTTTTCTTCTTGTTGAATTTCTTCTAATTTTTTTCTATCTTCTTGTTCTTTTTTTATTTGCTTTTCTTTTTCTTTTTTTATATTAGCTCCACATTTTGTACAAAATTTAACTTCATCTGAAATCTCCTCTTTGCATTTTGGGCACTTCATTTTTACCACTCCTATTTTAGTTTTTCTTTTATTTTAACTATTGTGTTTAGTGCATCAATTGGTGTTAATTCATTTATATCAATTTTATCTAGTTCTGATGCTATATCTGCTAATTTATAATTATACATATCTAGTTGTCCTGATACTTGCTTTTTCATTTCTTTTTCTTCTTTTTGCTCTTTTATTCTAACCTTTTTTTCAAGTGTTTTCAAGATTTCATTTGCTCTTGTTAACATTTTTTTTGGTGCTCCTGCTAATTTTGCTACGTGGATACCGTAACTTTCATCAGTTCCTCCTGGAATAATTTTTCTAAGAAAAATTACGTCTTCTCCTTTTTCTTTTACTGCAATTTGATAATTTCTTACACCTTCTAGTTTTTCTTCTAGTGAAGTTAATTCGTGATAGTGTGTTGCAAATAAAGTTTTACATCCTATATTATTTGTGTCTGCAATATACTCAGCTACTGCCCATGCTATTGCTAGTCCATCATATGTAGATGTTCCTCGTCCTATTTCATCAAGTATAACAAGGCTATTTTTTGTGGCATTTTTTAATATATTTGCTACCTCTGACATCTCAACCATAAATGTACTTTGTCCCATACTTAAATCATCTGATGCTCCGACTCTTGTAAATATTTTATCTACTACTCCAATTTTTGCTGAACTTGCTGGTACGAAACTTCCTATCTGTGCCATTAATGTTATTAGTGCTACTTGCCTCATATATGTTGATTTTCCTGCCATATTTGGGCCTGTTATAATTGATAATCTGTCATCTCTCCTATTTAAATATGTATCATTTTGTACGAATGTTCCCGCATCTATCATTCTTTCAATTACTGGATGCCTTCCATCTTTTATTAAAATTTCATCATCTTCATCTACTGTTGGCATACAATATTCGTAATCTTCAGCTATTGTAGCAAAATCTGTTAGTACGTCTACTATTGAAACTACTGTTGATGATTTTTGTAATCTTTCTATTTGTGATGAAATTTTTGTTCTAATTTTTACAAATTCTTCATATTCTAATGTTATTATTTTTTCTTCTGCTCCTAATACTTTGTCCTCAATTGATTTTAGTTCTTCTGTTATAAATCTTTCTGCTCCTGTTAATGTTTGTTTTCTGATATATCTATCTGTTGGCACTTGTTTCAAAAATGATTTTGTTACTTCTATATAATATCCAAAAACTTTTGTATATCCTACTTTTAAGTTTTTTATTCCTGTTAATTCTTTTTCTTTTGCTTCAATATTTACAAGCCAACTTTTTCCTTCTATTGCTGCTCTTTTACATTCATCAATTTCTTGATCATATCCTGTTTTTATTATTCCGCCTTCTTTTATTGTTATTGGTGGATCATCTATAATTGATTTTTCAATTAGTTCTGTAATATCTTTTAATTCATCTAGTTCATTGTACATTTCTCTTAGTTTTTTGGATTTTGTTTGGCTTAATTCTTCCTTTAATTCTGGTAATTTGCTTAATGAATTTTTTAATGATATTAAATCTCTTGCATTTGCATTTCCATATGATATTCTTCCTGCTAATCTTTCAATATCATATACTTTATTTAATGTTTCTAATATATCTCCTCTTAGAATCATGTTTTCTTTTAATTCTTTTACTGCTTCTAATCTTTCATTTATTTCTTTTACGTCTACTAATGGATCATTAATCCATCTTCTTAACATTCTTCCACCCATTGATGTTGATGTTTTGTCTAATACCCATAATAAAGTTCCTTTTTTGGATTTATCTCTCATTCTATCTGTTAATTCTAAGTTTCTTCTTGCATTTACATCTAGTGCCATATATTTTGTTGTTCTATATAATTCAATTGTATTAATATGGTCTAATTTTATTTTTTGTGTTGCATTCAAATATGATGTTAATCCGTTTATTGCTGTAACTGCAAATAAATTATCTTTTAATTTTTTTCCAGTTTCATTTTTGAATGTGTACATTTTCTCTAAAAACTCTGTTTCTTCTGAAAAATTTTCTTCTTCAATATTTGATATACATACGTCTATTCTGTCTTTTATTCTTGCTATTTCTTTTGCTGATTCGTACATCATTTTGTTTGTTATTATTTCAACTGGCATGAACCTTGCTATTTCGTCTAATAATTTTTCAAAATTATTTTCTTCTGTGATTTGTGTTGCTAGAAAGTCTCCTGTACTTACGTCACATACTGCTACTCCATAGAATAATCCTTTTTTTACTATTGACATTATAAAGTTGTTTTTCTTTTCTTCAAGTAAATTGCTTTCTATTACTGTTCCTGGTGTAACTACTCTTATTACATCTCTTTTTACTATTCCTTTTGCTTTTTTGGGATCTTCTAATTGTTCACATATTGCTACTTTATATCCTTTTGATATTAGTTTTGCTATGTACATGTCTGCTGAGTGAAATGGAACTCCACACATTGGGGCTCTTTCTTCAAGTCCACATGCTCTGCCTGTTAGTGTTATTTCTAGTTCTCTTGATGCTGTTAGTGCATCTTCAAAAAACATTTCATAAAAGTCTCCTAGTCTGTAAAATAGTATGCAGTCTTTGTATTCTTCTTTTTTTTCCATGTAGTGTTGCATCATGGGTGATAGT
>CAKPDW010000043.1 GCA_934149115.1 uncultured Clostridia bacterium | reverse complement strand
TAACCATATTAAAACTAATAAAAACTCAAGTTAACAAAATTTCTCAAAAATCACAATCAAATTCTCATAACCCGAAGGTATAAGCTAAATGACGACTAGAAATAAAAAAATAGTTGTGTGAATATTATAGATATATTGATGGGATATGATTTCTGGAAGTTTATTTCTAAGTAAGGGATTGATATTTGTATAGTAGTGATGATTATAATTGTTTAATTTCTTTATTTGATATAGCGAAAATGAGTTCATTAACTTTGCAGATATCGTAAATTTTGTTGTCAAAGCAATATTTTAAAGTTATGTTTATGTAATTGTTTTTGGGTAATGAATATGAAGCGGATTGTAGTAATTTTTGAAATTGTAATGTTGAAAGTTCTAAGGCAAGGGCGAGTAATGTGACTGTTCCAAAAGATGGATGATAATTATTATTTGAGCGTATTTTTGAAAATAATCGTTTATCAATGAATGCTTTTTTATATATTTGGACATCTGTATAGTTGGATGTGTCTATATAATGAAATAGTAATTCAGTAAAGCTTTTTTCAGGGATTTTTTTGCTTTTTATAGATTCTATAATGTATTCTGTTGAAGTTTCTTGGACTCTTGATTTTGAGGATTTAAGAATTTCTTTATGATAATAATTAAATAGTGATATTAAATCTGTTGGAATAATATTTGTATATTTGTAATTCATTAATACCTCCTTTGGCATATTATAACATATTGGATTGGGATAATCAGTAGTTTATAGAAAAAGTCGTTTTAGAAGTGACCAGTATATACGAAAAATTTTATATAATTAAAGTGAAGCGATTATATAAATGATATTTTAGAGGAGGTAAGAAATGGGATTAGCGTTGGTTATTGGTGTTGCTACAAGAATATATGTAGAAAAAAAGTTGAGGTTTAAAGTTTATTCGAAGGATGAGATTTTAGAAAAATTAAAAAATAGCTTAAATCTTGAGTTATATGATGTTGATGAAAATGAAGAATATGTTATTTTTGATATAAAGAATGATATTTTTATAGATAATATATATGATTTGTTGAAGAATGAAATGGAAGGTTTCAGATGGAGAGATGAAAATGATGTTGCAAAGTTGAATGAAATTTTGAGGTCGATTGAGCAGAAGAAAAGTGTAAAAGATGTTGAGAAAGTGATTTGTGAAAAAGGATCTTATTATTTGCATATGATGGAAGGAAATTGTTTTGAGACAATTTCGTATATATGTGAAGATGATTTATGTATTATGGCAAGGTTGTTGGTATATGATTTGTCATATAAAGTTTATTTAGAATGTTATTTTCAAACATTTAATTATTTAAGGAAAAAATTGCGTAGTGCAATAGATAATCCGTTAAAGGATGATATTTTTCTTATGGTAACAACTGGGTAATATTTTTGTAAATGCCTAATTGATAGTGTTGATTTGAGTATTAATATATGGTTTAATATGGAATAGGAATTTATAGAGAAATGTGTAAAATGTTTGATTAAATGTTTTTTGAATGGGGACTTGAATGAAAAGAGAAGTAAGTAATAGTATGAGTAAAGAAAATGATCCACAATTCTATGTAATAACACCTATATGTAAAGTGTGTAAAAACTCAATAGGTATTGGAAAATGTAAAAAATATGGTGAAGCTCCGAAAGAATATACATATGCTAAAAGCTATGAATGCCCATATAGAGATATTGATGAAAATAGTTATTGGTATTTTAATGTTAAAGAAAAATTGATATTGAAGATATAATAGAATATTATTTATATAATAGAAAAAAGTATTGATTAAATAGTAGTCATATGCTTATGAAAATAATGTGAAAATAGTGAATTTTTTATAAGATTATGTAAGTGTTGATAGATAAATTAATTAAAAAGGTGATAAAGATGAAAAGAAAAGTGTATCAGTCGGTAGAAGATAAATATGTTAAAATGGAAGGATTAGCTAGATACAAGTTCATTGGCGAAGATGCTGGAATATCGCTTACTAAAGGGGTTATATATGATTGTGTTGGATATGATGATAAATTAGGATTGATAAGAATAGTAGATGACACAAGTGAAGATTATTTATTTAAACCAGATAATTTTGAATTGGTAGAGGATTTTAGAAAATAAAATGCTAGATATAATGGTATAAGTATAAAAATGAAGAATAGTTTTATGAGTGATTGTGTGATTTCTTTTGGTATAAAAATAAATAATATTTGTGAATAAAATTCAAATTGTTTGGAAGATACTTTAGGATTAATTTAATATTTTAGAGTGTAAATATAATTTAAAATAGTAAGTTAAAGTAGGGAGAAAAGAATGAAAAACGATTATATAAAGAGTTGCATTGAAAGAGCTAAACTTCATAATAAGTGTCCAAAATGTAATGAAGAATTGACTACAGTAATTAATGGAGAAATTTGGGGAGATAGAGTAGTAAAGTTGAAGAAAATAATTGCTGAGTATGATTTGAAAATTGAGATGTTTGGAGTAATTTATGGAGATGATAGAGATTTCGATTATATATGTAGAAATTGTGGTGGAGTATATAATTGTATGTTAAGGAGTATAGATGGCGAGGCTAATAAATAAAGAGGACTTAGATAGAATTTTAAAGATAGATGCTGATAATTTTGGAGATTTTTTAGGTAAATTGTTTGGATTATATCCAAATGGAATCGATATGAGTGGTTTAACTATTTTAGAACGTCAGAGATTTAAAGCAAAAGAGTGGTCGTATAGTGTGTATGGGGATATTGTGTATAACGAGAAGCAATTGGCTTGCAAAAGGTGTAATAGTAGTAGAGTTGCTAAACTTGTGTATGGTGATGAATTTATGCGATTATGCTCAAAAGATAAAATGAAATGTGAACATGAAATTATGAGATTGAAGCATTCGTGCTTGAGTATTAATGTTTCTCCAACTAGAGCTGAAGGTTTGAAAGATTATTTTTGTTTGAATTGTGGTTATGAATGGTAATATGAATTGAAATGATAGAGGTGGTTATAGGAAAAATGGAGAGAGCAAATTAGCAGAATAGGAGGCAAAATAGTGGACTTAAATTTATTTGATAGAAGAAAGGATAATAACAATAATGATTTTATAAAGGAATTTATTGAAAATTTTAAAAATGCATTAGAAAATACAATAGATAAAATGCAAAATAAGAATGAAGAAAGTAATGTTATGGAAGAATATAACAGATACGAAAGAAGAAAAGTTTTTTTAGATAATAAAAGCTGGAAAGGAAATGATTTTGCTTGGGTAATGGATGAGAGTTCGGTTTGTATATCAGAACATGGTGATGGTGGGCCATATGCAATATCTGATATAGATTTGCCTAAAAATTTTAAAGTTGGAGAAGTTTATGAAAAAATAGATGGTAAGTATATTTATAATCCAGGTATAACAGCTAAATTAAAAGAAATAAAGTAATTACTTACAAGAATGAATAATTTAAAGTGCAATTTACGTATCTTAAAGTGCAAAAATTGCACTTTAAGATTGGGAATAGATTCGACAACGGGGATAATATAATGTGATAATAAAATATAGGAGAGAGGCTATGCAAATTAAATATATCGATAGAAAACCAACAGTGGACGAGTTTAATCAGCTTACAGAAGCGGTTGGTTGGGGAGTGCGTGAAAATGATATTGTAGAAGAAGCTTTAAGGCATACATTATATTCGGTTTGTGTTTATGTTGAGGATAAGTTAATTGGTTATGGAAGAATCATTGGTGATAAAACAATATTTTTACATATACATGATGTGATGGTTCTACCAGAATATCAAGGCATGGGAATTGGAACAGGTATAATGAATAATATTTTAGAGAAGGTTAATGAGTATAGAAAAGTGAATCCTAGTATAAGAGTTTATTTGGGAGCTTCTAAAGGGAAAGAAGATTTTTATGAGAAGTTTGGTTTTGTTAGTAGACCTAATGAAAGTTTGGGTGCAGGAATGCTTTGGAATAATAATAACATAAATATCTAGAGTATATTATGAAAAAAGTATATAAATTCACAAAGCTTTATCATAATAGCTTAAAAATCGAATTATATGAAATTGTCTAATGTATGACAAATCAATTTGAAAATTTTGATGTGTAATGAAATATTAAAAAGACTAGAAAAATAAAATATTCTAGTTTTTTATTTTATGTAATTGAATTGTTTAAAAGAGAAATATTAAATTTGTAATGATTGATTTTTTTAATTATTGCTATGAAAAAAATTTAAAAATTTGTGCATTGTGTAGAAGGCTTGATAAATATAGTAATTATATAAGAAATGTCGAAAAAAGTCGAAAAAGGTCATATAAAAAATCTTGATGAAATTTGTCGTATATGATATATAAAAAGTAAATAATTGTCATAAAAATTAAGCGATAAATTTATAATATTTTACTATTTGTGTGGAGGTGAATAGATGAGATTTAAAATGTATTTTACATTGGAGAATACAAGAGTGCCTATTGATTACAGAAGAAGTGTATTGAGTTTTATAAAATTATCTTTGTCTGAATATAGTGAAGATTTTTTTAAGAAATACTACAATCAGAAAGATAATATTGTAAAACCATATGCTTTTTCTGTTTTTTTTAGAAATCCAAAGATTAATGCAGAAGAAGTTATAGTAGATGATAAAAGATTTGAACTAAATATGACTATTGAAGATTATGAAACTGCTATTATGTTTTATAATGCTTTTAATAATCAGAGGTTAAAGAAGTTTTCTATTGATAGGAATTCGTGGATTTTGCAAAAAATAGTACTTATACCTGAAAAGAAAATTTGTGATGAAAAGATTATAATAAAATTTCAATCCCCATTATGTGTAAGGTTAAGGGAGAATAATAAAGATTATTACTATTCTTATGAGAATGAAAAGTTTTCTGAGGTTTTGAAGATTAATATTAAAGAGCAGTTGAAAAGGTCTAATGTTGCATTAGATTCAGTTGATAATTTTAAAATTGTTCCGATAAAGCCTAAGAAGGTGATTATAAAATTCTATGAAAAACAGATTGAATGTTCAACTGGAATTTTTGAATTAGATGGAGATGTTGAACTTTTAAATTATTTGTATAACGCTGGCATGGGAAGTAAACATAGTGCTGGTTTTGGAATGTTTCAAGTTGTGTAGATAGGAGGTGATGAGTTGAAAATAAAAGTGTATTTAGGTGATTGGTTCTATAATGCACGGAATAGTGGGCTTTTTAAAAATTCTTAAATGTAATGAAGATGAATTTGCTATTAGAAAGAATAATTATATTGAGTTTGATACAGAGAATTTAAGAGATTTTCATAAATATTATTTTAATTATTTTTTCAAGAAATATAATATTGCAAAAAGTGTAAAAAATAGAACTGAAAGTGCATTTAATTATTTAGAAAATAATATAGAAATAGTTTTTGAAGATAAAGAGGCTGAAAAGCAAAGAAAAGATAGGATAAAGTCTAATATTAAATATATAAAAGATACTGTGAAAAAACAGTTAGATAAAATTAAGAAAATTGATGAAAAGATATATGTTGAAATGAAAAGTCAATATGACCAGATTGATAAGGCAGGTACAAAGCAAGATGTTATAGATATAAAAGAAAAATTAATGTCTGATATTGAAAAAGAGCATATAAATAAAAGACTTACATTGAATTTGTTTAAGAGTATTTTAAGTGGTACATATTATGGTCAACCAAGTTTCTTGAACGTCGTGAAAACTGCGTTATCTTATGAAGAACAACAGGAGTTGATGTATAAAGATTATGTAAGTAATATTGTGGAGACAGGCTTTATAAATGATATTATGCACAATGTGTATGATATTGAGCAAATAAAGGAATATATTAATAATTCTAAAGATGGCAATATAACTAAAGAAATAGAGAAGGTTTACACCAAAATAGAAAAAGATTATATAGCTAAGGATAAGACATTAGAAGATATACAGAAATATTTGAAAGAAAAAGTTATTAAAAGATGTTCTATGTGTGAAAATGAGATAGGTTTGACAACTAATTATTCTGAGGGTAATTTTGTTCCACTTGCAATAAGTAGTGATAATGCTAGAAACTTTTTCTGGAATCAAAATGTTAAAATGCCTATATGTGATATGTGTAAATTGATTTTATTCTGTATTCCTGCAGGAATGACAACAATAACTAAAGCGGTGAAAGAAAATGATGTGTATAGAGAAAAGCAGTTATTGAGTTTTGTGAATTATGATACAAATGTTGAAAGATTGTATAAAACTAATATTAACTTTGGCAATAAGTCGAGATATGAGAATAGAAATGAAAATCCGTATTCAGAGTTGATCTTAGATATTGTTGAACAAGATAAGCAAGTAAGTATGTGGCAGTTGGATAATATATTTGTAGTAGAGTTTGAAGCGGAGTATGGAGCTTTTAGTAGAATTGAATATTTTAATATCAAAAGATATGTATCAATGTTTTTTACACAATATGCTGAAAAAACATTGTCAAAAATATGGGATTACAGATATAGATTGCAAATTGTGGATTATATTTTGAAGAATAAAGATATTAAATACATAATAAATGATAGGCTTAGAGAAGATATTAAAAATGGAGATAGGAGAAATGGATATAATTCATTTTTAGCAACACAAGTGAGATTGATATTAAATTTATTAAAAAAGGAGGGAAATGAGATGGAAGATATTAAGAAGAATAATGATAAATTATATGTTGTATATAATTTAGGGGTTCAAATTCATGAGGATTTAAAGCGTAATAATGAAGATAATAAATTAGATGGATATACATATAAATTGCTAAATAGTATAAAGGCAGGGAATAAGAAGGAGTTTATGGATATTGTAATTAGATTGCACATGGCTATGGGAAAAGATGTATCACCTATTTTCATAGAAGTTATGCAGACAACTGGATTAGATTTTGAGTCAATAGGACATAGTTTCTTATCAGGATTAATATCAAATAAATATGAAAAAAAAGAGGAGGAAAAATAAATGAATAGTGTAAAAAATAAAAAAGGATTATCAATTACTTTAGTGTTTAAAGCTCAAAGTTTAAACTATGGAGAGGGCATAGGAAATATATCAGAATTAAAGAAGTTAACAAGAGGGGATGGAAGTGTTTATACATATGCATCTAGGCAAGCTTTAAGATATGATATTGTGAGACTTGGAAATAAAATGTTTGATTGGAATTTACAAGTAGTTAACAAAGAAAAGGGAACAATTCAATTTGATGATGCTTTAACTATTCAAGATTCTGAAGAAATGGATTTGTTTGGATATATGAAAACAGCAAAGAATGATGGTTCAAATATTAGAAGTGCTGCTGTAAGATTGAGCAATGCTATTTCACTAGAAGATTATAAGAGTGATATGGATTTCTTAAATAATAAAGGTTTAGCTGATAGAATTAATGAATTTCCAAATCTAGCAAATGTTGAACAACATTTAAGTTATTATACATATACAATAACAATTGATTTAGAGAAGATTGGAAAAGATGGAGATGTAGAATTATCTTCTGAAGAAAAGAGTAGAAGAGTAGATCAATTATTAGATGTAATAAAAGTTTTGAATAGAGAAATTAGAGGTAGAGAAGAGAACTTGAGTCCTGTGTTTGTAATAGGTGGAATGTATGATATAAATTCACCATTCTTTTTAGGAAGAATAAAATTAAATGGAAAAAATGGCGAGTTTAGTATTGATACAGAAATGTTAAAGGATACAACTACACTTACAATTGGAGAACAATCAATATATGATGATACAAGAGTTGGAATGCTTAAAAATGTATTTAAAAATGAAAATGAAATTGATGCAATGTTTGAAGGTAAGACAATGAATGTTGAAGATTTCTTCAAAGGATTAAAAGAAGAAGTTAGTGAATATTACAAAGCTTAGAAGAAAGGATTGGTATAAATGAAAATTTTAAAACTAAAACTATACCAAGAGACAGCTTGTTATAAAAAGCCTTTTGCAACTAAGGTTGCAGAGACGTATCCATTGCCTCCATATTCAACAGTAATAGGAATGTTTCATAAAATTCTTCAAGCACAGGCTGGACAGTATTTTCCGATGAATGTGTCTGTACAAGGAAGTTATGAAGGAATATTTAGTAATTATCAAAATTTAAGAAAGTATAAAGGAAAAGAAGTAACATCTATGCCATTTAATGTACATCAATTATTGAATGTTAATTTAATTATTCATATACAAGCTGAAGATGAAATAATAGATAGAATTTATCAAAATATAGTAAATGGTACTGAAACATTTACATTAGGTAGAAACGAAGACATTGTGAGAATAGATGGAATAAAAATTTTAGATAATGTTAATGAAGTTGAAGATGCGGAAATAAAGCAAAATGCATATATACCAGAATGGATAGATAGTGATATTGATGGAATTAATTATAGGGTAAATGCAACTTATAAAATACAAGATGATATTAGAATATGGAATAGGGTTAATGTTAAATATGTTGAGAAATATACTAATAAAAGTTTAGATGAAGTGCTACAAGATGAGGATGGAGATAATATCTATTTTTATAGTGAAAGGATTCAGAATGAATTATAAATATTATGCGAAATCTAAACCAATAGAAACAATAAAAGAGCATACTGATAAATTATTGGAAAATTTAGAGATATTAAAGAGGAAATATGGTTCGAAAATAGTGCAAGTGATTGATATGCCTGAAGAAAGATTTTGGCAGTTGATGGAGATTGTTTGTAAATATCATGATGTTGGTAAAGTGTATTCTGGTTTTCAGAATATGATTCGAAAGAACATAGGAGAAACACTTATTGATACTAAATTTAATAATGATGAAATAAAGCATGAGCAGATTTCACCGATGTTTGTTCCATATAAACAATATGATTTAACAAAGACGGAAAGAAAGTTAGTATATCAGTCAATTTATTATCATCATGAGAGAGTTAATACGGTACACATTGATAGAGGGCTATTGGAAGAAATAATACATGAAGATATTGAGCCTAATATTAAAGAAATTGAAAAGGAATTAGATATTCAAGTTCCTGATTTGAAAACGGTATATTTAGGTATGGTAGAGGGACAAGCAAGAATAACAGAATATGATGAAAATTATATAGATTATTGTGTTATGAAAGGATTGTTACATAGATTAGATCATTGTAGTTCGGCATGGATTCAAGTGGAAGATGAAACGGATGATGAGATTTCAGAGTTTGTAGATGAATTTATGAAAAAGAAAAACTATGACTTAAATGGTTTGCAGAAATTTGCTAAAGAAAATAGTGATAAGAATGTAGTAGTAATTGGTTCGACAGGTATGGGAAAGACAGAAGGGGCTTTGTTATGGAGTGATAGCGATAAAACTTTTTTCACATTACCATTAAGAATAAGTATAAATGCTATTTATGACAGAATAAGAGAAAATATCGGTTATGAACATGTAGGTTTATTGCATTCAACTGCTTTGGATTACTTGGATGAGAAAAATGAAGAAGATGAGTTTATGAAAATTGAGCAGGCTAGAAATTTATATGAGAAAATTACTACTTGCACGATTGATCAGATTTTTCCTTTTGTATTTAAGTACAGAGGTTATGAGAAAATTTATGCTACGTTAAGTTATTCAAAATTAGTAATTGATGAGATTCAAGCTTATTCACCAGAGATAGTTGCTGTTATTCTAAAAGGGTTGCAGATGATAAATAATATAAATGGAAAGTTTATGATAATGACAGCAACCCTTCCTAGAATTTATAAAGAAAAGTTAGCTGAGATGGGGATAAAATTTGAGTATAATAAATTTATAAAAGATGTAAAAAGACATAAAATTTTATTGAAAGATTCTTCGCTGGAAGAAGATATTGAAGATATAAAGGAAGATGCTAAAAATAAAAAACTTCTAATAATAGTAAATACTATAAATAAAGCGATAGAGTTATATGAGAAGTTAAAGAGCGAAAATGTTGAGAATATAAATTTGTTACATTCACGATTTATTCAAGAAGATAGAAGTGAGAAAGAGAGAAATATAAAAGAATTTTCTGGAATTAAAAATGAAACTGGTATATGGATTACAACACAAATTGTTGAGGCTTCATTAGATATTGACTTTGATATGTTGTATACAGAAATGTCTACGTTAGATAGTTTGTTTCAAAGACTAGGTAGATGTTATCGAAGTAGAGAATATGATAAGGATGAACCAAATGTAAAAATTTATACTGAAGATGTAAGTGGAGTTGGTTACATATATGATGAGGAGATATATGAGAAAAGTATAGAGCTATTTAGTCAGTACAGTGGTGAAGTTTTAGATGAGAACTCAAAGATTGAATTAGTAGATAAATTGTATTCAAAAGAAATGATACATGAAACAAAATTTTATAAGAATTTTAAAGGTGCTTTTAGAATATTAGATAATATTGTAGACTATGATACGAGTAAAAAAGATGCTCAACGTATTTTGAGGAATATTGATAATATTGATGTTGTGCCAAAGGTTGTGTATGATGAAAATCTTGATTTATTTGACGAGTATGAAAATGAAAAAGATATAAAGAAGAAATATGAATTAAAAAGATGCATTAATAAATTATTTATTTCTATTAATAGTAAAAATAAATATAGATTTGGTAAATTTATAGTTGAATGTCCATATGTAAAAGGAAAATATATTATTGATATGAAATATGATAAAGATATTGGTTTGTTGTTAAAGGAAGATGAGGGATATTCAATAGATTCGCGTGAATTGTAATAGGAGGAATTGATGAATATTACTGGAATAATGGTTTATTATTATTTTATATGTGAGCGAAGATTATGGTATTTTACTAATCAAATTAATATGGAACAGAATAGTGAACTTGTGCAAATTGGTAAATTGATTGATGAGTCAACATATAAAAAAGAGAAAAAGGGAATTTTGATAGATAATACTATAAATATAGATTTTATAAATAATGGAGCTGTATTGCATGAGGTTAAAAAAACTAAGTCGATTGAAGAAGCTGGAATTTGGCAATTAAAATATTATATGTATTATTTAGAGCAGAAAGGTATAGAAAATATTAAAGCAGAAATTGATTTTCCTTTGTTAAGGGAAAAAAGAGAGATTATTTTAGAGAATGAAGATAAAGAGGTTTTAGAAAATGTTATAAAGAATATTGAAAATATTGTTAAACAAGATAAGCCTCCTAAGATAATAAATTCGAAGATTTGTAAGAAATGTTCGTATTTTGATTTATGTTATGTATAGAAAGGGATGATTATTAATGAAACAATCATACTATTTATACAAAAGTGGTAGACTTCAAAGAAAAGACAATACTTTAGAAATAGTGTATAAAGATAATACTAAAAAGAGTATACCAGTTGAAAGAGTAGATGATATATATGTAATGACAGAGCTTGATTTTAATACGAGTTTGTTAAATTTTTTATCACAATTCGGAATAAATATACATTTTTTTAATTATTATGGATTTTATACAGGTACATATTATTCAAAAGAATCATTGGTATCTGGAAAATTGTTGATTAAACAAGTTGAACATTACACTGATGAGAAGAAAAGATTACATATTGCTCAGGCTTTTATAGAAGCTGCTTCGTATAATATTTATAGAAATTTAACTTATTATAATAATAGAGGAAAAGACTTAAAAGAATATATGAAGGAGATAGAATATTTGCGAAAGCAAATAAAATTGTGTAGGGATGTTCCTGAGTTAATGGGGATAGAAGGCAATATTAGAAAAGTATATTATGAATCTTGGAACAGGATAATTAATCAAGATATAGCATTTGAAAAAAGAGTAAAAAATCCACCTGATAATGCTATAAATTCATTGATTTCTTATGTTAATACGATTATATATACTAGAGTTTTGAGTGAGATTTATAAAACTCAATTAAATCCTACAATAAGTTATTTGCATGAACCATCTGAGAGAAGGTTTTCATTATGTTTGGATATTTCTGAAATATTTAAACCGATAATAGCTGATAGATTAATTTTTTCAATGTTAAATAAAAGACAAATAACTGAGAAGGATTTTCAAGAAGGTCTTAATTTTACATATATAAAGGATGATGCCAGAAAGCAGATAACAAGAGAGATAGATTCAAGGTTACAGACTAAAATAAAACATAAAAAATTGGATAGAGAAGTTAGTTATGAATATTTAATGAGGTTAGAGGTATATAAATTAATTAAACATTTATTAGAAGATGAAGAATATGAAGGTTTTAAAATGTGGTGGTAAATATGTATGTTATTTTAGTTTATGATATAAATTTGGATGATAAAGAAGGTAATAGAGTATTAAGAAATGTTTTTAAAATTTGTAAAAAATATTTGGTTCATATACAAAATTCTGTTTTTGAGGGAGAGCTTTTAGAATCGCAGGCTTTGAAGTTGAAAAGTGAATTGGATGAATATATAAGAGAGAAAAAGGATAGTGTGATTTTGTTTAAGAGCAGAAATCAAAGATGGATGGAGAAAGAGTTTTTGGGAATGATTGAGGACGATAAAACTGATAATTTTTTATAAATTGTGAAAATGGAATCTGTCGATGTGGAATAAGGGGAAAAATGTACAGTTTCGACAGATGAGAAAATCGTTGATATTAGAGTACTTTGAAAATTGAATAGATTTTTTTGAGAGATTGTGTTATATTTTTTTTATAAGTAGACAGATTTGATGAATTTGTTATTAGAGAATGAAGGTCTTTTAAGGAACCTGTATTAATTTAAATATATTAGAATGTAAATGGTCGAGTTATCAACGTTATCGATAAAAAAGTACTGGTATTAATTTAAATATATTAGAATGTAAATTTAATAGGCGTTGTCACACTTTTCGCACTTGGC
>CAKPDW010000042.1 GCA_934149115.1 uncultured Clostridia bacterium | reverse complement strand
TACGCCTCGGAATATAAACCCTCATGTGCCTAGCAAAATAATAATTCTATTTCAAACGGAAGGAAAAGAGAAAAGTTTATGTGTACTAATAATACATATTTTACTGTGTTAACGACATTTTAATATTTACTCATAAATAAGAATAATCAAAATTTTTATGAAGGGAGAATATAATATGGCCGCAATAAAACAGTTAGAAGAAAGAATTGAAAACTACAAAAATTATATAAAAGAACAAGAAGAATTTTTTGTAACTGAAAATGGTATAAGAAAAAAAGATTTAAAGAGGAATATTATTTTTACTAAAAAAAGATTAATCAAATTAGAAAAACAATTAGAAAAAATACAATTAGATCAAATGAAGGAAAAATTAAGCCGAGCTCCAAAATATAGTCGAAAAATTCTTGCTGATATCGATAATTATGATTATGCCAGTCAGGCAAACAAAACATGGCAAGATACAGCGCTAGATGTGGAATTATTAGAGTTAGATGGCGAAAAGAATATTCAACAATTACAGCAAAGGTCAAATCACTTTTTTAAAAAATTTGTTTATGCTTATAGAACATATTTAGAAAGATCAACAAATGGACAAACACAATTTGTTGATACAGAACATGGTAAAAATTCTTTTTATAAAAATGAATTGAAAGAAGCATTTAAGTCTTTGTCAAAAGAGGTGGAAAAAGTACCTACAATTTTTGAATTTTCAGAAGATATTGCTAAAGCATACATGCCTAAAAAAGATATTAAAGATATTATTAAGATAAATGATTCATATGGTGTTGATAAATTGCACGAGCAATTATGTACATTATATGGGTATACAGAACCAGATAAATATGAAATATATGCTATTCATGGTTATGACCATACAACTTATGGGGATAAGTTAGGAGAGAGTACAAAAACTTTTATGTCAGAAACGTATGATAAAAAATTAGGACAAACAACAGAACTTTATATTTTTAATAAAAAGACAGGCAAAATAGAAGAATTAGGGAAAAAAGTAATGAATCAATATGTTAATGATTCATTAGAAAATAACAATAGTTCAAATTTTGGAGAAAATTTTTTTCCACATACAATTAGTAGGGGAAAAAAATTAGAATTACATAACCTGGATAGAAAAAAAGAATATACCGAAATAGATACTTTAGATTGTGCAGGACTGAAACTTTCATTTTATAGAGACGATTCTGGTGTTATGCGTGTTGGCAGAAATAGAAATGGTATTATAGAACCTGCTTTTTCTGATACTTTGGAAGAATTAAAGAGAATAAAAGATAAAAAAAATAATCTTGAAGAACTTATTATATCTTCTTCTGTTCCTAAAAAAGATACCATTGTACAGAATGATATGGAGGAAAAAAGTGTTAGTGAACATGAAGAAAAAATAAATGATGAAAGCAATGGAACAAAAATACCAGAAGAACTTATTCAAGAGGCTACATCGTTAGTATATTTTGATAGTTTATTTAAACAAGAACAAGAACTAGAGGAAGAAAAAAGAAAAATTTTCGACAAGATGGTAGCTGATAAAAAACTTTCATTTGGTGAAGAAGAAGGAGAACAATATTATCAATATTTTTTAGAAATGATAGAAAACAACTTAAATAAGGCTGAAGAAAGACAGCTATCATTAAGAGAAGAATTAAAGGAAGATGCATTTAATATTGATTTAGATTCTATGGAAGAAGCAGTTAGTCATGAGAAAAAAGATAGAGAGCAGTTAGAAAGTAGAAGGAGATTGTTATAATGGAAAATACCAATGAAATATATAGATGTAGTTATAAAGAAGTTTTTATAATTTTGAATTTATTACCTGATGCTGAAAAAACAAAAATCCCAAAAGAAAAGTTTGATTTTTATAGAGAATGCATGGATAAAGATTATAATACTAATATAAATTTATTAAAACCTATTTCTGAGCAAAATCTTTTAAAACAAACTCGTGCTATATTGGCTAATATTTTTAAAATATATTTAGCTACGGAGGAAGAAAAGAATCAATTACAGATTAAAGAAAAAAGAGAATGGGAAATAAGAGAAGAAGAAAAAAGAAAAAAATATAATCCTGATGATATTTTTAAAAATGTTAATAGAGAGCTTGTAGAAAAGGAAAAAAATCCTGATGCTGATGATATTTTACTAGTAGAATATAAAGAAAGTATATTTAGAAGAATCATAAAAAAAATAAAAAATTTATTTAAATAAATGGAGGATTAAAATGAGAGAAAAATCAAATGAGGAATTATTAAAATTAGTAAATGAAGATAATATTGAAGCTGAATTTGAATTGACAAGAAGAATTTACTATGGAAAAGGAGTCAAACAGGATTATGAAAAGGCATATGACATATTAAAAAGCATAAAAGATAAAAAATTCGAAGAATTAAGTGTAGAAAACCAAAAAACATTAGAATTGATGTTGGCAGATATGTATTTTTATGGCAGATACTTTAAAGAAGATAAGAAAAAGGCATATGATGAATATAAAAGGATTTTCGAAAAATATGATGATGTAATTTCTTTGGAAAGAATTGTTGAAGGTTTGTTTCGTGGAAATGGCATAGAGGAAGATGTTGATGAGGCAGTAAAATATGCAAAGAGAGGATTGGATTTAGGATATAATTTTTTTGCGTATTATATTGGAAAATATGAATATGATAAAAAAAATTATCAAGAGGCAAAAAAATATTTAGAAATTGCACTAGATGAAAAATTTGATGATTCATATTTTTATTTAGGAACAATGTATTATAACGGTTATGGAGTTGAAAAAGACTTAAAAAAAGCTAATAAATATTTTTTAAAAATAGAGAAAGACATGCTAAAAGCAATGATGTATTTGTCTTTAGCAGTAGAAGAAAAAATTGAATTAGATTCTTTGATTTTTAAATTGAGAATTTTTAAACAACTTAAAGAAACGGCACTAAAGATGAAAAAAAGTCATCCATTTAGAAGATACTATTTTAGAATTAATACTTTAAATACTTCCGAAATAGAGTTTGTTGTAAATAATTTCTTAATGCTCCATTTACAAGAATACCTTAAAACTAATACTTTAAGGCAAGATTTTAAAAATGAAGAAGAAGTTGATTTTTATGTTAATAGTGTTTTAAAATAATTACTAAAGATTAAGAAGGAAGTGAAAAAATGATACTAAAAACTTTGAAATTACATATTGGTCATTTGAATTTGGTGACTAATTGTTATATTGTAGTTGATGAAAAATCTAAAGAGGCTATGGTTATTGATCCAGGTGCTGAGTCAGAAAAAATTATAGAAATGCTTGATATATTGGATGCTAATTTGAAATATATTTTTTTAACTCATTGTCATGCAGATCATATTGGGGCTGTTGATGCTTTGCAAGAAGCAAAAGGTGGCAAGATTTTGATTAGCCGAGAAGATAGTACAGGGTTACATGATACATCTATTAGTTTAACTTATTATACAGAGACTCATAATCCTGAAATGGATCCTGATTCTAGAGTAGATGATGGTGATTTAATTCATGTTGGTGATTTGGAATTTAGAGTTATTGCTACTCCAGGTCATACCAAAGGTGGACTTTGCTTGTATTGTCCTGAAGAAGATATGATTTTTACAGGAGACACAATTTTCTCAGGAACATGGGGAAGAACAGATCTTCCAACTGGTAGTATAGAAGATATAATGGATTCTATTACTCAAAAGATTTTGATTTTACCAGAAAATACTATTGTGTATCCTGGACATGGAAAATCTACTTTGATAAAAGAGGAAAAACCAATTTATTTGGAACTTAGAAAAAAAGATTATTAAGGAGTGATTTTATGATACAGAAACCAAAGGGAACTAAAGATATATTGCCAAATGAAGTTTACAAATGGCAGTATATTGAAAGCAAAATTAAAGATATTTTTGAAAATGCTGGAATGAAAGAGATAAGGGTTCCTGTTTTTGAACATACCGAACTATTTTCTAGGGGCGTTGGTGAAACTACAGATGTTGTTCAAAAGGAAATGTATACATTTGAAGATAAAGGTGGAAGAAGTATTACTCTTAGACCTGAAGGAACAGCTGGAGTTGTTAGAAGCTATATAGAAAACGGTATGACTAGTCTACCTAGTCCAATTAAGTTATGGTATGAAATGCCTATGTATCGTTATGAAAATGTTCAAAAAGGACGTTTAAGAGAATTTAGACAAATAGGTACAGAGATAATAGGTACATCAAGTTATTTAGCTGATGTTGAAGCTATTATGTTAGGAGTAAGAATATTTGAAGAATTAAATATTCCAAATGTAAAATTAAATTTGAATAGTATTGGTTGCCCAGAGTGCAGAAAAAAATATCAAGAAGCTTTAAAAGAATTTATTAGACCTAACCTAGAAAAATATTGTGATACATGTAAAACTAGATTTGAAAAAAATCCAATGAGAATATTAGATTGTAAAGAAAAGAAATGCAAGGAGATGAACGAAGGAGCTCCTGTCATATTAGATTATTTGTGCGCAGAGTGTAGAGAACACTTTGAAAATGTAAAAAAGATGCTTACTGTTTTAGGTGTTGATTTTGAAATAGATGCTGGAATAGTTAGAGGATTAGATTATTATACAAGAACAGTTTTTGAATTCGTTTCAGCTGATGACGGATTAACAGTTCTTGGTGGTGGAAGATATGATGGATTAGTAAAAGAAATTGGCGGACAAGATACACCAGCGGTTGGATTTGCAATGGGAGCAGAAAGATTATTAGACATATTCCAGAAATATAATAATGATATAAAAGAAAAAAGAATGGATTTATATATTGCAAATATAGGAGAAAAGGCAAACAGCTTTGCAACAAAACTTATTTTTGAATTAAGAAAAAAAGGAGTTTTTGCAGAAAAAGATATTTGTGAAAAAAGTTTAAAAGCCCAATTTAAGTATGCAGATAAAATGAAATCAAAATTTGTTTTAACTTTAGGTGATGACGAAATAGAAAAAAATCAAGCTAAAATTAAAAATATGGAGACTGGTGAAGAACAAGAAATTCAATTAAATTCAGAAAGCATTTTAGAAAAAATATTTTAAAATTAGTAGTAAAAGATTAATAAATATCTTAAGTTCTATTTTAAAATTTTAATCATATATTATATAAAGTAGATATATGAGGTTAAAATGGTAAATTTTAGAGTTATTAGAATAGGTGATATAGCAAGAAATCTAGTAAAAGTTGGAATACTCATTTTGTGTTTTATGCTTTTGTCTAGATTTTTTTCTATGGTCAAAAAATCAGATATTCAATCATTTATTGAGAACAGAAAACAGCAAATCAAAGATAAGACGTTTATTGAATGTTTGGAAGAAAACTTTAATCAAGATGATGTAAAAAGTAATATCAATGAACAAAATTTAATTTCAAAAGAACTCGGTTTTATTACAGGGCAAAAAAGAATTGAAGAAAAAATACCTGAAACAAATGATAGCACAAATATTACCGAGAAAACAGAAATTGTAACTGGTAATGATTCTAATGTATCATTACCAGTTACAAAAGTGATTGAAGAACATAATAAAAAAGATGTATATAACGCTACATATTCTTCTGTACAAATAAGAAATCAAACATCATTTAATTTAACACAAGAAATGTTAACTCCTAATATTACTTTTGATAAAAGTAATATTATTATTTTTCATACACATACCAGTGAAAGTTACACACCTTCAGAAGCATATCCATATACAGCAAGTGGAAATTTTAGAACATTAGATACGAATGCAAGTGTTGTTGGAGTTGGAAATGAATTAACAAACCAGCTCATACAAAAAAATATTAATGTAGTACATGATGCAACATTTCATGACTATCCTGAGTATAATGGAGCATATACAAGGTCTTTAAGAACTGCTCAAGGTTTAATTGCAACAACACCTGCAGATATAGTTATTGATTTACATAGAGACGCAATTGCAGATAGTTCATATGGTCCAAGTGTAATGATAGGAGATGAAAAAGTTGCTCAATTAATGTTTGTAATGGGAAGTAGCGAAGGAGGGCTTAGCCATCCAAATTGGATAAATAATTTAAAAATCGCAATAAAAATTCAAGAAAAAGCAAATGAGATGTATCCAGGATTATTTAAGCCAATTCTATTGAGCAAATATAGATATAACGAGCATCTAGCAAAAGGGTCATGCATTATAGAAGTAGGAGCAACAGGAAATACAATGGATGAATGTGTAGCAAGTATGAAATATTTAGCAAACGTAATTTCAGCGATTGAATGACAAAATATAAAATATAAAAGTCCTGCAAATGTATAAAAATAATTGACTTTTTATGGAAACTAAAGTATAATGATAGAGTAACATGTCATAGTGTTTTCATTACTAGAGGAGGTTTCATTATGAAGAAAGAACGTAACGTATTTTTTACAGGAAAAGAAGAAAACGGAGTTCCAATTTTTCGGTGTGACAATGAAACACTGTTGTTAGTTAACTATTCAGTTGAAACAGTTGCTGTTGAATTAACAGAAGGTGAAGAGCATTCTACAAAAGAAGTCATTCACGTATTATACGAACTTTTAAACAGTGAAGGTTTTGAAAAAGCATTAGCTGAATATCTTTTTTCAACAAATCATAAATCATGCGAAAAAGCTGTAGTAAAAAAAGTTAAAATAAAACATGAAGACATTTTAATGGAAGCAACTGAAAAAGTAACAGAGCAACAAATGTACATTGATTTTTTAGAAAAGAAAGTAAAAAAACTTGGAGACAAAAATGAAGCTCTATTAGAACAATTTTCTAATACTACACAGGAGTATGTAGAGCTCAGGAGAGAAAATGATTGTTTAAGAGCTGAAAATCTGGAAATGAGATTGATTTTCCAGAAGTTAAGATTCTAAAAAATTAAAAGTTAAGTGAAAGAGTGGTGTAATCTTATTAGAATACACCACTTTAAGTACCAAAGAATTTAACATAAATTGACATTTTATGTTAAGTGATGTATAATGATAACGTAAACTATTAATTATCAACTTTTAAAAGACAATAGGAGGTATTATTATGACATCAACATGGAAAGTAGAATTAGTTTCTAAGGAAGAAGGCAAGTTTAAATTTTATGATGGCAAAAGCGAATATGTTTTTGTCGTTACAGGTATGAAAGAACGGAAGGCAAATATAACTTTTGAAAAGCAATTTGCAAATGTTCAGGAGATAAGAAAAGTAATCGAAATATTATATGATTTTTTACCATATAACGATTTCCAGTTGTCTTATCATCAAAATGAGTTTCATGTAAAATTAAAAGAAGTATTTCCAGATCAGCCAGGAAACGATTCAGTAGTTTACTTAAATTCAATCGTATTTGAAGATTCAATAGGTATCAAAATAGATGCAAATGTAAAATCAAATAAATACGATTGCTATATTAAGTACCTGGAAGACCTAAATAAAAATTTAGTCTATTCTATCCATAGTGCAAGAAGACAAGGCGCAGGCATATTGTAAAGTTGATTAAAAGTTAAAGGATTAATATCCCAAAAAAAGAAAAAATTCTTTTCCCCATATGGGGTTTCTTTTTTTTTCCATTTTTCATTTTTCTTGAAGGGAAAATAGTCGAAAAAGCGTATATTATATATAAGTGGGGTGAAAAAATTGGAATATATTCCAGATAAGAAGAATATAGATAAGTGGTTAGGACGTGAAGAATTAGAGAACATGCAAGATGAAAAACAAAAGCAATACTATGCATGTGGACTAATTAATGCAATAAATCCAATGTGCAAAGATGATGTTGAAAAAACAATAAAAAATATTAATGATTTAGATATAAAAAAACAGTATCAATATGAAATTGAGTATTTGAAAGGAAATTTTGAAAAATCTATAGAAGCTTTTTATAATACTGATGAAAAAGCCAAAACAAAAATGAATGCTGCTACACTTTCATTAGTTTCTGCAGTCGCTATGAACAATTATGAAAAATTTGATGAAATACTTCATTTTCTAATAAATAAACTAAGAAACAATGAAGGAAAGCCAGCAGTTGAATTGGCTCTTATCTCTGCAAGTATTACCCTATTTGCATCAGATCATGTTCCTAAATGGTTTAAAAATGCTAATTTTAAAAATATATTAAGCGAATCAAAACCATTAGCTACATATTTATATTTAAAGTATTTACAAGAGAAAAAAGATTATAATGGTTTATTGTCAGCATGTAGAGTTACAATTATCTTTTTAGAAAACATCAATACATTTACATCTTTTGATATATATTTCAAATTGCTTATGGCAACAGCTTACTATGAGCTTGGGAAAATTAAGAATTGTAAAATAGCAATTAAAGAGGCTGCAGACTTGGCTTTGCCACATGGCTTTATAAAACCTTTTGCAGATTTTTTAATATATATAGGAGATAACATAGAAATAGTGCTTGATGAATATTATCCCAAAATTGCACCAAAAGTTTATGAACAAGCTGAATTTGTATGCAGAAATTGGATTGATTTTCACAATAAATTTACGAAAAGCAATATTACGACCATACTTACTAAAAGAGAATACAGAATAGCAAGAATTCTTGCTAAAGGTGGAACATATAAAACAGCAGCAGAAGAAATGCATCTTTCAATTAGTACAGTAAAAAAGGATGTATCCGAAATATACAGTAAACTATATATAAATTCAAAAGCAGAATTAAAAAAAGTAGTTTTATAAAAAAATAGCCATTTTTCAGAAAAAGTTCCTATTAACAAATTGAGAATTTATGCTAAAATAATAATATCTTCAGAGACATAATGAAGAAAAAAATTTAAAAGACTAGATGTTATAGACAGAAGGCTAAAAAAAGAAAGCCAACAAAGAATTAAACAAATTATTTACCCAAACGTTAATGAGAGTGTAGAATTTCAATCTAAAGTTGAATTCTACACTCTTATTAACATTAAAAAAAAGATATATAAAACAACTTGAAAAATATGGAAAATGGTGTTATAATAAATATGTAACTAATTAAATAATCTTTTAATTTTATACTAATAAAAATTAAAAGGACACATCAAGAAAGGAGCTTAGTATGACTAAGAATGACTTACAATTAATCCGTGGAGTTGCACGGGCAGAATTTGATTCAAAACAGGGAATAAGAGAAAAAGTACAGGGCGATGTTAAAACAGGATTAACAGAGCTTAGAAAACTCAGAAAGTTATATACGGAGTACCATCCGAATGCATTACTTTTTGAATTCATTGTAGCAGGAAAGTATTTCCTAGATACAAAAGGTCGAGTATTCCGGGTACTGGGAGAATTTCCTGAAGGAATGCCTGATGTGGCAACACTGGATGAGTTCAAAAAATTCGCTAATGTGAATACTTTTCAGGCAGTTTGCTATTAGTGAATTGTAAGGCTCCCAAAAGACTAACCATTAGATTTCTAGTGGTTAGTTTTTTTTCGTAAAAAATATTGAAATATTATAGATAATATAAAGAAGGAAATATTTAGATATTGTAAATAATAAAAATATATATTTGAAATGGATAGAATTACTAGAAGAAATACAGCCTAAATGGAATAGTTTACATAGTGAGCAAAAAGAAAATATAAAAAACTTATTATTTAAAAATTATAATTTAAAGAAAAATTTTAAAGAAGTAAGAAAAATACTATATTAAAAGTAAACTTTTTTTAAAACCTTTCATATAATATACAGAATTAATTTTAGGAACGGAGGAACAATATGAAAAGTATTAGAAAAGTTTTTGCTTTATTTATTATAAGCTTAATTTTTTGTTCATCAAATTGTTTAGCTCTTACACCATCATCAAAAGATTTTTTAGAAGGAATAGATGTAAGCAGTTGGCAAGGATACATAGATTATAATAATGTAAAAAATCAAGGGATAGATATTGTTTATATAAAATCAACACAAGGCAGTGATTATAAAGATCCATATTTTGAATTAAATTATGAAAATGCAAAACTGAACGGATTAAAAGTTGGCGTATATCACTATTTGACTGCAATGAACATAACAGAAGCAAAAGAACAAGCAAGATTTTTTGCATCAGTAATCTCAAATAAAAAAATCGACTGTAAATTAGCAATGGATTTTGAAAGTTTTGGTGAATTAAACAAAAAAGAAATAAACGATATTTCTGAGGCTTTTTTACAAGAAATAGAAAAAATTACTGGAAAAGAAGCAATTATATATAGCGATTTGTACAATGCAAAAAATGTTTTTGAATTATCTGGAGATTATCCATTATGGATAGCATATTATGGAAAATCTGACGAATTAAGTAAAGTTCGCTCAGATTGGGAAATATGGCAAGGACAACAATATACTGATTTAGGAAGAGTTAAAGGAATACAAGATGATGTAGACAGAGATTTATTTACTGCAGAAATATTAATTGATGGAAATAAAGAGATTCCACCAATAAGCGGAAATCAAGAAAAAAATATTTCTGACAGAATAGAATATGAAGTAAAAAGAGGAGATTCTTTATGGGAAATAGCACAGAAATATAAAGTTACAATAAAAGAAATTGTTAATTTGAATAATATAAAAAATCCTAACTTAATATATCCAAATGAAAAATTAACAATAATTACTAATACAAATTATGAACATGTATCAGGATTGGGAAAAGATTTTTACACAGTAAAATCAGGAGATACATTATCTGAATTAGCAATTAAGTTTGATACAACTATAGAAAGTATAGTTCAACAAAACGATATAGCAAATCCAAATTTAATATATGTAGGTCAAAGATTAAGAATTTAAAAAAATATTTACAATAATTGAAATAAAAGATATAATAGAAAATGTAAAAATTGAAAGGGGATATTTATGCAAAAAGTATACATCGTGCTTACACACACTGGAACATTATTATCAAATTTTATTAAATTATATACAAAAAATGATTATTCACATGTATCTTTGGCTTTTGATGAAAACCTAAATGAAATGTATTCATTTGGAAGATTACACGCATATAATGCTTTTATAGGAGGTTTTGTAAGAGAATATCTAACAAAAGGAACATTTAAGAGATTTAAAAACACAGTTACCGCAGTATATGAATTGGAAATAACAGATGAGCAATATTTTAAAATAAGGCAATTTGTGTCAAAAATGTACAAAAAAAGAAAAGAATACAAATTTAACTTTATTGGTGTTTTTTGCGTAATGTTTAACAAAAAAGTAAAAAGAGAAAAAGCTTTGTATTGTGCAGAATTCGTTAAATACGCATTAAATTCAGGAGATTTGAAACTTGATTATTTACCAGAAATAATTAAACCAGAAGATTTTAACAAAGTAAAAGATACAAAATTAATTTATAAAGGAAAATTAAGTGATTTCAGACATAGAATTAGAAGATTAGAGCAACCCAAAAATGATGTTATATTATCAGTTCCAACAAAAGAAGCAGTTTAAGAATAAAAAAAATCTTATTGGATATAATAAATTATATCTAAAGGAGGTTTTAAAATGGATAATAATCAGAAAATAAAATGTACAGTATGTAGCTGTAAATATAATGGAATAGAAGATTGCAATTGTCAACTAGAACAAATAACAATAAAACCATATCCAGACGATAATTCTAGAAATCCAGATGAGACAATATGTTCAAATTATAAGTGTGCTCACAAATAAAATATTTTTTTAGAATAAAATTCAAGCCCTAAAATAATTTAGGACTTGGATTTTTATTTTTTCTTTTTATTAATATCTTCTTTACGTCTTGCTTCTTTTCTGCGTTCAGTTGTTACTTCTATTTTATTTTTTCTTCTTTCTTTTTTTCTTCTTTCGTCAAATAAATCACCATCACGATTCATAACTATCATTTAAAATCACCTCTCATTTGTAAAAAATAATATCCAAAAATAGTATAACATAAGAAAATTAAATTGGCAACTTGACAGAACTAAATATAAGAAATAAAATTAAGTCAAAATAAAAAAAGAGGAGGTAAGGCTATGCCTTTAGTAACAACAACAGAAATGTTTGAAAAATCAATGAAAGGACATTATGCAATAGGTGCATTTAATATTAATAATATGGAGTTTATACAAGCTATAACAGAAGCTGCAAATGGAGCAAAATCACCTGTTATATTGCAAGTATCTTCAAGTGCAATAAAATATGCTGGTCTAAAATATTTAATGAAGATGGTTGAAGCAGCAGTTGAGGAAACTGATATACCAATAGCACTTCATCTAGATCATGGACCAGATTTTGAAACATGTAAAATGTGTATTGACGCAGGTTTTACATCTGTAATGATAGATGGTTCAAAATATGATTTTGAAGAAAATGTAGCATTAACAAAAAAAGTTGTAGATTATGCTCATGCAAAAGGAGTCGTTGTAGAAGCAGAATTAGGAAAACTTGCAGGAATCGAAGATGAAGTAAATGTATCAGCAAATGATGCAATGTACACAGATCCTGACCAAGCAGAAGAATTTGTAAAAAGAACAGGTTGCGATTCTTTAGCAATAGCAATTGGTACAAGTCATGGAGCATATAAATTTAAAGGAGAAGCAAAATTAAGATTTGATATATTAGCAAAAGTAAAAGAAAAATTACCTAATACACCAATCGTATTACATGGAGCATCATCTGTAATTCCAAGATTAGTTGAAATGTGTAATGAAAATGGTGGAAATATTCCAGGAGCAAAAGGATGCCCAAATGAAATGTTAAAACAAGCTGGTGAAAATGGTGTATCAAAAATAAATGTTGATACAGATTTACGTTTAGCAATGACAGGACAAATAAGACGAGTATTTAATGAAGATCCATCAATATTTGATCCAAGAAAATATTTAGGTGCTGCAAGAAATGAAATAAAAGAAACTGTTTCAGACAAGATTAATAACGTATTTTGTTCAGCAAATAAAGCATAGAAACAAAATCTCCTTAAATATAATATTGTTATGAACATAATTAGAGTTAACATAAATTGAAAAATAATAGAATTTATGCTATAATATATG
>CAKPDW010000041.1 GCA_934149115.1 uncultured Clostridia bacterium | reverse complement strand
ATAATCCTAATAGGAGCAGTTGTATTTGTTCAAGAAGCTGAACGTAAAATACCAGTTCAATATGCAAAAAAAGTTGTAGGAAGAAAAATGTATGGAGGACAAAATACTCACATACCAATGAAGTTAGTAATGGCAGGAGTTATGCCAATAATCTTTGCTTCTTCATTTATGACATTTCCTGCAATGTTAATACAAATATTCTCACCATCATCAATTGGTAAAGCAGGATTTTTAGGAGGATTATACCAATTTTCAATAGCAACATCAACATCACAAGGTGTTGGAATAGGATATGTTATAGCAAACGCAATTATATACTTACTATTAATAGTAGGATTCACATATTTTTATACGTATGCTACATTCAATCCAGCAGAAGTTGCTAATACAATAAAGAAAAATGGTGGATTCGTACCAGGAATAAGAGCTGGAAAACCAACAAGTGATTATATAGGATCAGTTCTAAATAAATTAACACTATTCGGAGGATTCTTCCTAAGTGTAATAGCAGTTATACCAATGTTTATGAGATTTACATCATTAAACTTAGCATTTGGAGGAACAGCAATATTAATCGTAGTTGGTGTAGCATTAGAAACGGTACAACAACTTGAATCACAATTATTAATTAGACATTATAAAGGATTTTTAGAATAAAAATAAAAAAGATACCTTTTCCATATAGGATTAGGTTTCTTTTTTTGCTAAAAACATAAAAAAGCTAAAATGCCAAATAAATTAAGTAAAATATAGTATAAAAAAGAAAGAGATGCTTGATGTTTCCCATTTTTTGTAGTAAAATATGAACGTAAAAAATAGAGATAGGAGAGATGAGTATGAATATTATAATGTTAGGAGCTCCTGGAACTGGAAAAGGGACTGTTTCATCAATATTAAAAGAAAAATTAAATATAGCACATGTATCAAGTGGAGATATTTTTAGAAAATTTAGTAATGAAGATAGTGAATTAGGAAAAGAAATAAAATCATATATTGAAAAAGGAAATTTAGTACCAGATGAATTAACAATAAAAATGATACAAGAAAGATTAAAAGAAAAAGACGTCGAAAACGGAGTTATATTAGATGGATTTCCAAGAACAGAAGCACAAGCAATAGCTCTAGATAAAATTCTTGAAGAAGAAGGAAAAAAAGTTGATTTAGTAATTGACCTAAATTCACCAAAAGAAGAAATTCTAGATAGAATTGTTACAAGAAGAATATGTCCAAAATGCAAAGCAGTATATAACACAAAATTAAATAAACCTAAACAAGAAGGAATCTGTGATATTTGTGGAAGCCAATTATATCAAAGAGATGATGATACAGTAGAAAAGGTTGAAAACAGAATAGAAGTTTACAAAACTCAAACAAAGCCATTAGAAGAATACTATGAAAAAGCAAATAAATTAATGAAAATAGAAGTAACAGAAAAAACAGGAACAATGGCAAAAGAAGCAGCAGAACAAGTTATTGAAAAAATAAAAAAATAGAAAGGAGAAAAAAGTGGTTACAATCAAATCAAAAAAAGAAATTGAACAAATGAAAGAAGCATGCAAACTAACAGCACAAGTACATGAAGTTATAAGAGAAAACATAAAACCAGGAATTTCAACATATGAACTTGACCAAATTGCTGAAAAATTCATAAGAAGCCACGGAGGAATTCCATCAGAAAAAAATTATCCAAGTGGAATCCCAGGCGTTCCAGACTTTCCAGGTTCAATATGTGCATCAATAAATGATGAAATAATCCACGGAATTCCTTCTAAAAAAGCTATCCTAAGAGAAGGTGATGTTGTAAGTTTTGATATAACAGCATTTAAAAATGGATTTCATGGAGATGCTGCAAGAACACATATAGTAGGAAAACCAAAATCAGTAGAAGACCAAAAATTAGTTGAAGTAACAAAGCAATCATTTTTTGAAGGATTAAAATATGCTAAAAAAGGATATAGAATCGGCGATATATCAAATGCAATATATGAATTTGTAACAAAAAATGGATTTAGCATATTAAGAGAATTTCAAGGACATGGAATAGGAAGAGAAATGCATGAAGATCCAGGAATACCAAACTATGGTAAACCAGGGAGAGGAATGCGCCTAGAACCAGGAATGACAATATGTATAGAACCAATGGTAATAGCAGGTAGCAGAGAAATAATGGAACTAGATGATGGTTGGACAATAGTATCAAGAGACGGAAGTAATGGAGCACATTATGAAAATACAATTTTAATTACAGAAAATGAGCCTGAAATATTGACAAAACCTTAAAAGTGTTATATACTATATTAGCTTATTATTATATAGAACAAGTAATAAGGAAGATTTCATTATATTGGAGGAAAGAAATTTGTCAAAAGAAGATGTAATTGAAGTTGAAGGTACTGTTATAGAAACATTACCAAATACAAATTTTAAAGTTGAATTAGATAATGGACACCAAGTATTAGCGCATATATCTGGAAAATTAAGAATGAATTATATCAAAATTTTACCAGGAGATAAAGTTAAGCTAGAACTATCACCATATGATTTAACAAAAGGACGTATAACTTGGAGAGCTAAATAATTCAGAACCCACTTATGTAGGTTACGCTACATATTTTAAATAAATAAAATATATAGAGCAGAGGTGAAAAAGAAATGAAAGTAAGACCATCAGTTAAAAAAATGTGTGAAAAATGCAAAGTAATAAAAAGAAAAGGTAAAATCAGAGTAATCTGTGAAAATCCTAAACATAAACAAAGACAAGGATAATTTAGAAACCTTGAACAGGGCTAATACAACGTAGTAGCCCATATAATCTTGTAAATAAGTATAATGGTGTAAGCGGCTGATTTGCCATTATATTTATTATATATACAATCCAGTTTAATTACATTTCAATTTATACTAATTAAACTACAAATAACAATTAAAAATTTGGAGGTGCAAAAATTTATGGCTCGTATAGCAGGAGTTGACTTACCTAGAGAAAAGAGAATTGAAATAGGACTTACATATATATATGGAATTGGTCTATCAAGTTCTCAAAAAATCTTAAAGGAAGCTGGAATAAATCCAGACGTTAGAGTTAAAGATTTATCAGATGAAGATGTAAACAAAATAAGAAAAGCTATGGATGGATACAAAGTTGAAGGTGACTTAAGAAGAGAAGTAGCATTAAACATCAAAAGACTTACAGAAATTGGATGCTACAGAGGATTAAGACATAGAAGAGGTTTACCAGTAAGAGGTCAAAGAACAAAAACAAATGCTCGTACAAGAAAAGGACCTAGAAAAGTTGTAAGTAAGAGCAAAAAATAAAATTAGAACTTGTTAAAAATTAAAAGGAGGAAAAGCAAGAATGGCTAAAAATGTAACTAAAAAACCAGTAGCTAGAAGAAATAGAAAAAACATTGAAAACGGAGCAGCACATATTCACTCTAGCTTTAATAATACAATTGTTACAATAACAGATACAAAAGGTAATGTTATATCTTGGGCAAGTGCTGGTGGACTTGGATTTAAAGGTTCAAGAAAAAGCACACCATTTGCTGCAGGTCAAGCTGCAGAAACAGCATCAAAAACAGCTATGGAACATGGTTTAAAAACTGTTGAAGTTTATGTTAAAGGACCAGGTTCAGGTAGAGAAGCTGCAATTAGATCATTACAAACAGCTGGATTGGAAATTACAATGATAAAAGACGTAACTCCAATACCACACAATGGTTGTAGACCACCAAAAAGAAGAAGAGTATAATAAAATTTATTAAACTTAATTTTAAAAAATTACAAAGAAAACAAATAAATTAAAAAGATTGAAAGAGGTGTAATAATGGCAAGATACAAAGACGAACAATGTCGTATATGCCGTAGAGAAGGTCAAAAGCTATTTTTAAAAGGATGTAGATGTTATTCTGATAAATGTAGTGTAACAAGAAGAAATTATGCACCAGGACAACATGGACAAAAAAGAGCTAAACTTTCTGAATACGGAACACAATTAAGAGAAAAACAAAAAACAAAATCATTCTATGGTGTTGGAGAAAAACAATTTAGAGGATATTTTGATATGGCTTCTAATAAAAAAGGAATCACTGGTGATAACTTATTACAAATATTAGAAAGCAGATTAGACAATGTTGTATATAGAATGGGATTTGGAGTTTCAAGAGCACAAGCAAGACAAATAGTAACTCATGGAAATATTGAAGTTAATGGTAGAAAAGTAGATATAGCATCATACTTAGTTAAACCAGGAGATGTTGTTGCTGTAAGAGAAATAAGAAAAGACAATCCTGTAATCAAAGAAAATATGGAAGCAAATAGTGTAAGACCATTACCAGAATGGTTAGAAATTGACAGAGAAAAAATGTCTGGTAAAGTTATTAGATTAGCAAATAGAGAAGATATTGATTTACCAGTTGAGGAACACTTAATAGTTGAGCTTTATTCTAAATAATAAAACAAGAATAAAAGAAATTATTTTCATTTTAATAGAATTAATAATAGAAAATATAAAAAAGGTGAGAAACCTAAGTTTCTCAAAATGGAGGTAAATAAATGATAGAATTTGAAAAGCCAAACATCAAATGCGTAGAGACAGATGAAAAAAGAAATTATTCAAAGTTTGTATGCGAACCATTAGAACGTGGTTATGGAATGACTATTGGAAATTCACTAAGAAGAATCTTATTATCATCATTACCAGGAGCTGCTATAACAAGTGTGAAAATTGATGGAGTTGTTCATGAATTTTCAACAGTAAAAGGTGTAGTAGAAGATGTTCCTGAAATAATCGTTAATTTAAAATGTGTTAGATTAAAAATGCATGATAATGAAGACAAGAATATTAGTATTGATTTCAAAGGACCTGGAGAAGTTAAGGCTGGAGATATCATTACTGACAGTAGTATAGAAATTTTAAATCCAGATTTACATATTGCTACAGTAGAAGAAGGAGAAACTCTTCATATGGAAATGACAGTAGCCAGAGGAAGAGGATACAATACTGCGGATAAAAATAAAACAGAAGATATGGCGTTAGGTACATTACCAATTGATTCAATATTTACACCAGTTAAAAAAGTAAATTATTCAGTAGAAAATACAAGAGTTGGACAAAGAGTAGATTATGATAAATTAACAATCGAAGTTTGGACAGACGGAAGTTTAAAACCATTTGAGTCATTAAGTTTAGCAGCAAAAGTTATGACAAGTCACTTAGAATTATTTATTGACTTATCAGAAACTGCAAGAAATACTCAAGTGATGGTAGAAAAAGAAGAATCTAAGAAAGAAAAAGTATTAGAAATGCCGATAGAAGAATTAGAATTATCAGTTAGATCATACAACTGTTTAAAAAGAGCTGGAATTTCAACAGTAGAAGATTTAGCTAATAAATCACAAGAAGATATGATGAAGGTCAGAAATCTTGGAAAGAAATCTTTAGATGAAGTTACAAACAAATTAATTGCTTTAGGTCTAGGATTTGCATCAAATGAAGACTAAGAAAAGGAAGGTGGAATAAAAAGTGGCAGGAACAAGAAAACTTGGAAAACCAACTGATCAAAGATTAGCAATGCTAAGAACACAAGCAACTGATTTGCTTTTACATGAAAAAATAAGAACAACAGAAGCTAGAGCAAAAGAAGTAAAATCAATTGTTGATAGCATAATAGCATTAGCAATAAAAGAAAAAGATAATTTTGAAGAAGTAGAAGTTAAAGTTGTTAAAGCAAAATTAGATAGCAAAGGTCATAAAGTTACAGAAAAAGTAACAAGTAAAAATGGAAAAGAATACTTAAAAGTAGTAAAAGAAGAAAAGATGGAAAAAAGACAAAAAGACATGCCATCAAGATTAAATGCTAGAAGAAAAATAATGAAAAAGGTTAACAAAGTAAAAGACGTTGACCTATTAGCTAAGCTATTTGGAGAATTAGCAACAAGATATGAAGGAAGACAAGGTGGATATACAAGAATTCTAAAATGCGAAAACAGAAAAGGTGATAATGCACCTGAAGTTATTCTTGAATTAATATAATTTAATCAATAAAAAAACGGGCAACCGTTTTTTTTTTATTGAAAAAATAAAGTACCAAAAAGTAAAGTTGTCATAATATATAATAAGGTGATGCAAATGGAAAATTTTATTAACTTGTTCGTAATAATGATGTCAATATATGGCTGGTACATCCTAATAAAAGAATTATTAGACAATTATATATATAAAAATATCGAAATAGGAGACAATGTTAAATTAAAAATAATTGTAAAAAATAAAGAAGAAAATATAGAAATGATTATAAAAAAGATTATACATGCTCAAAGTCAAATAGGATATTTCAGAAAAATAGAAATTATAGATAATAATTCAACAGATCAAACATATGAAATTTTAAAAAGAATTGAAAAACAATATTCTAATATTAAAGTTGAAAAAATGTTGTAAAATAAAAGAATTTTTGATAGACTAACAAGAGAAAAGGAAGATATTATGAAATTAGAAGGTCAATTAGAAGAAATTATATATCAAAATGAAAATAATAGTTATACAATAGCAGAATTATCAACAGAAGATGAAGTATATACAGTCGTAGGATATCTACCATTCATAAATGAAGGAGATTTTTTAAGTTTAGATGGAAAGTTTGTAACACATCAAGACTATGGTAGACAATTTAAAATAGATACATTTGAAAAAAAAATACCAGAAGGAAAAGCAGCAGTAGAAAAGTATTTAGCAAGTGGTATCATAAAAGGAATTGGTCCAAGTACAGCAAAAAAAATAGTTGATAAATTCGGTGATGAAACAATAGCCATATTCAAATTCGAGCCTAAAAGACTTGCCGAAGTAAGAGGTATTTCTGAAAATGGTGCAAAAGAAATGGCAGAAGAATTTAATAATAAATGGGAGCTATGGCAAATAGTTGGATTTCTAGAGAAATTTGGAATTAACGCAAGTAATAGCAAAAAAGTATATGAAGTATTAGGAGAAGATGCAATTGAAGAAATAAAGAAAAATCCATATGTTTTGATAGACATAACATATGGAGTAGATTTTTTCAAAATAGATAAAATGGCATTAGATATTGGAATTAATATTAATAGTTATCAAAGAATTGCTGCAGGAATAAGATATGGATTAATATTAGCAAGTTATAATGGAAATACATGTGTAGAAAAAGAAAAATTATATAATTTTGTAAAAGAAAAATTATCAACAGATGAAAAATACATAGATGAAGTAATGATAAATTTAAAATCAACAGGTAAAATTGTAGAAGAAACAATAGATGATAAAGACTGGATATTTTTAGAAGAATTTTATAGAATAGAAAAAAATATAGCAACAAGAATATATATGATGATGAAAACGAAAAATACAAAATATATTAAATCCTTTGAATCACTATTAGAAAAAGAAGAAAGTTTTTTAGATATGCAATTATCAGAAAAACAAAAAGAAGCATTAAAAGAAGTAAATAATTCAAATGTAAGCATTATAACAGGAGGACCAGGAACGCGGAAAAACAACAATAATAAGAGCATTAATAGATATATACCATTTAAACAAACAAAAAGTAGTATTATGTGCTCCAACAGGACGAGCAGCAAAAAAAATGTCAGAATCCACAGAAGAAGAAGCCAAAACGATACATAGACTATTAGATATTGGAAAAATAGAAGATAATAAATTAGAAAATATAGAAACAGACTTTGCACCAATAGACGCAGATGTGATAGTTATAGATGAGATGTCAATGGTAGATGTATTTTTAATGAATTATGTGACTAAAGCAATATACATGGGTACAAAATTAGTATTAGTTGGTGATAGTAATCAATTACCATCAGTTGGACCAGGAAGTATATTAAAAGATTTAATAGAATCAGAAAAAATACCAACAACTAATTTGGATAAAATTTTTAGACAAGCAGCACAAAGTAAAATAATATTAAATGCGCATCATGTAAATAAAGGAGAAAGTTTTATTTCAAAAAATGAGAGTGAAAACACAAAAGATGACTTTTTCTTTATTAAAGAAAATACTCCAGAAAAAATAATAAATCAATTAATATCGCTAACAACAGGAAGATTACAGAAATTTGGAAATTATGATTTCTTTCAGAATATGCAAATATTAACACCAACAAAAAAAGGACCATTAGGAACCAAAGAACTAAATAAAATTTTACAAAAAAATATAAATCCAGAAGATCAAAACAAAAAAGAGAAGAAATTTGGAGAAATAACATTTAGAGAAGGCGACAGAATAATGCAAATAAAAAATAACTATGATATATATTGGGATAGAGAAATAGAAGGAATATATGAACATTCAACAGGAGTTTTTAATGGTGAAATTGGAAGAATAGAAAAAATAGATTTTTTAGCAAAGCAAATGAAAGTAGTATTTGATGATGGAAAAAATGTCTGGTATCAATTTTCAGAACTAGATCAATTAGAATTAGCATATGCGATAACAATACATAAATCACAAGGAAGCGAATTTGATGTTGTAATAATAGTTATACCACAAACAGCACCAATGCTTCTTACAAGAAATCTATTATATACAGCAATTACAAGAGCAAAAAAACTTTTGATAATATTAGGGGGAAATCATACAATAGAATTTATGATTCAAAATATAGATAGTAAAAAAAGAAATACAGGATTAAAAAGCAAAATAATTCGTTTATTAACTGAAAAAGATAAATAAAAAGATTTAAAGCATATAAAAAATCAAATTGATAAATAAAATATTAAAAATTATTTTTCCAAAGACATGTGTGCTATGTGGTAAAATTTATAAAAATTGGATATGTCCATCTTGTTATCAATCACTAAAAAAAGAAATAAAAATGATGCAAATAAAATATAAAAAATTAAATATATATTTTATGAGTTTTTATGAAGGAAAAATAAGAAAATTATTATTAGAATACAAATTCAAAGACAAAGCATATATTAGTAATTTTTTTATAGAAATAATGGGAAAAGATAAAAAGTTTCAAAAACAACTAAAAAATTATGATTACATCATAGCAGTTCCAATGTATTATATAAAGCAAAAAGAGAGAGGATATAATCAAGCAGAATTATTAGCAGAAAAAATGCAAGAAAAATTTGAAACAAGATATTTAAAAAATTGTTTAGTGAAAATAAAAAATAATAAAAAGCAAAGTACATTAACAGAAAAAGAAAGAAAAGAAAATGTAAAAAACGTATATAAATTAGAAAAAGATATTTCCCAAAAAAGAATACTATTAATAGATGATATATATACAACAGGAAGTACAGTAAAAGAATGTATCAAAGAATTAAAAAAAGGAAAACCAAAAATAATAGATATATTCGTAATAGCAAAAAGAAACTAAAGAAAGGAAAAAAAAGAGTGGAAGATTTAGTTGAAAGCATATTAGATTATGTTAGAGCAGATTATACAGATTATGCAATAATGATCAATGGAGAGTGGGGAAGTGGAAAAACATATTTCTGGAACCACAAAGTAAAAAATAAAATAGAATCCCTACAATTAAATGGAAGAAAATACACGACAATATATATGTCATTGTATGGAATCTCAAATCTCGAAGAAATAAGTAAAAAAATCTTTATTGAAACAACACAATTAATGGACAAGAATTTAAAAAAATATATGGATTCACATGGACAAACAAATATACCTGAATATGCAAAAACAGGATTAGATATGGCAAACTTTTTTGGAGTAACTAAAAATGGAGAAAAAATTGATTATGAATCATTTTTTTCAACAAACAATAAAGTACTTTGTTTTGACGATTTGGAAAGAGCGAACGTTGATGTTGTAGACATATTAGGATATATAAATAATTTTGTAGAACATGATCATATAAAAACAATAATAATATGTAATGAAAACGAACTAGCAACAAAATTCAAAAGTTCAAACATAGAAATGAAAACATTCATAGCAACATATCTTTTAGACAAGCAAAATGAATTATCAACAAAAGGCGAAACCAAGCCAATGGTAGAAAAAATAAGAGATAAAATAGAATATGTATTTGATAATGCAAATGACTATGAAAGAATAAAAGAAAAATTAATAGGAGAAACATTTGAATATGCACCAAAATTTAACTATATAATAAACGGATTATTGATGAGATTTGAAAATAATTCCGAGTTAATAAGATTTTTAAGAGAAAATACAAACCTTATAATATCAACATTTAACAAAAGTGGAACAAGAAACTTAAGAATTTTAAAACACGCACTAAATGATTTTAAAAAAATATTTGAAATAGTAAATAAAGCATACCCAAATACAAAATTAAGAGTATTACAAACAATGCTTATATTCACAATAGCAGTATCATTTGAAATAAAAGCAGGAAAAATAACTAAAAACAAATTTGTAAATATTCAAAGTAACGAAGAATACAAAGCAATTTTAGTATCATCAAGAGTTCTGATGGATAACAGACAATTCTATATAAAAGAATTTGATAATAACTATTATTTTAATTTCAAATCAGAATATCGTTTTTTCAAATTCATAGAAATATATGTACGAACAAGAATATTTGATATGAAAGCATTAAAAAAAGATATGGAAGCAATAATAAATACGATAGATACAGAAAAACTACCAGGATATAAAAGATTATTAACAGAAGAATATTGGAAAATATCAGATGACCAGTTCCCAAGAATAATAAAAGAAGTAATAGAAGAAGTAAAAAAAGGTCAACTACAATTAATAGAAATAGTAAAATTATTTTCATATTTTAGTTATTTCATAAAAAGAGGCTTAATAAGTAACGATATAAAAGAAACAAAGCAAATATTTATAGAAGGTATGAACAAATCAGTAGTAAACTCTGACTATTGCGCAAACGTAGAAGAAGAACTATCAAGAGTAGGAATAGTAAATGAAACAGGCCAAGAAATGGAAGAAGTACTAAAACATTTTGAAAAATTAAATAATCAATTAGAAGAAAAAATGTATAAAGATAAAGCTGATGAAATATTTAGATACATCCCAATCAAAATGGAACAATTCTATGATAGATTTGATGCAGAATGTATGGAATTTCCTATATTCAAATATTATGATGCATATAGAATGTTCCAAAGAATAACATGCGCAAGTAATGAAGATATAGTAAGAATAAAAGAAATTTTAATAGATAGAGCAAAGAAATATACAGATAAATTAAATTCAGAATATAAATTTATGAAACAATTGAAATTAGTTTTAGAAGATTATTGTAAAGGAAAAGAAATAAATATAAAAATTGTTATGCTAAAAGAATTTTCACGTGATTTAGGGATAATAATTGATTTATATAAACCAACATTATTTTCTGGAAATAATAATTAATAAACCTTGTATAATTTACCTCAAAAAGAGCAAACTAAAAATAGACAAAATATAACAAGGAGGTAAAAATGAAAGCAACAGGAGTGGTAAGAAGAATAGATGATTTAGGAAGAATAGTAATTCCAAAAGAAATAAGAAGAACTTTAAGAATCGGAGAAGGTTCGCCATTAGAAATATTTACAGAAAAAGATGGAGAAATAGTATTAAAAAAATATTCACCAATAGGAGAATTATCAGAATTTGCATCTAATTATGCAGATACATTAGCAAAAACTACAGGACATATAGCTTGTATAACAGATAAAGACACTATTATAGCAGTTGCAGGAGGACTAAAAAAAGATTTATTAGAACAAAACATAAGTAAAGAATTAGAAGAAGTTATAGAAAATAAAGAAATCTATACAAGCAAAGACAATGATGAACTAGCAATACCGCTAAGTAAAAATGAAAAAAAAGAAAGAGTATTTCATTCACAAGTAATATATCCAATAGTTTCAGACGGTGATCCAGTTGGAAGTGTAGTATTAATGTCAAAAGAGCCAAACAAAAAAATGACAGATACAGAACTAAAAGTAGTACAATCAGCAGCAGGAATATTAGGCAGTCAATTAGAAATATAAGAAAAACAGATAAATATTTGCAAAAATATTTATCTGTTTTTTACATAATAAAAAAGCAGAAAAAATATAAAAAAAGGCGACATTATCGAAAAAGATGAAATTTTATAAAATTGATTGACATACTGTAAAAATATGTATAAAATAAATACGAACTAATAAACAAAAGAGGAGAAAAAATATGAAAGATACTATGGATTCAAAGAAAGTTGTAGGAAGCTTTGTAGGAAAGTATATTACATTAGCAATAATAATAGGAGGAATATCATTTATATTAGAAAATGTTGTACCACAATTTGTTAACTGGGATTTTACATCAGCATTACTAATCTATCAAACAGTACTATTTATAGTAAGTACACTATTAACAATAACAATTGCATTAAAATGGGCAATTAAAGGAGAAAAAATAGAAACAAAAGAAGATGCAAAAAAAATCTCAAAACCAGTACAAACATTATTAATAATAATTGCATTACTAGTAATGTCAGTTAATGTAATATATTATTGTGGAATAAGAGCATCATATTTAAAAGATGCAGAGAAAAAATATGTACCAGCAGACGGAACAATGAGTGAATATCAAGCTACACGTTTAGAATTAGAAAATGAAAAAATTTATGCTATTTCAGGGTTCTATTTATCAGCAAAAGAAATAGTAACAATTTTAGTTTATGCATATGCTGTGGTATATGTTGAAATGATGCTAGAAAATGAAGTACCAGAAAAAAATAAAACAAGTAAGAAAAAAGAAACAGAAAAAGCATAAAAATATAAAAAATATTTGAAAAAAGAAAGTAAAAAATACTTTCTTTTTTTGTAAGTAAAATAATAATTTGAAGAACACATAACCAAGTTACAGCAAGGTGAAAACTCAATTAAACTATTGCATTTTTTCAAAAATTGTAATATAATTCAAATATTATTAAGGAGGCCGAAATGAAAGCAATAGAAATAAGAAATAAATATTTAAAATTTTTTGAAAAACATAAACATGCAATAATACCAAGCGCATCATTAATACCAGAAAATGATCCATCAGTATTATTTACAACAGCAGGAATGCAACCATTAGTTCCTTATTTATTAGGAGAAAAACATCCAGATGGAACAAGACTTACAGATTATCAAAAATGTGTAAGAACAAACGATATAGACGAAGTTGGAGATAATAGACACTTAACATATTTTGAAATGTTAGGAAATTGGTCATTAGGAGATTATTTTAAAGAAGAATCAATAGCGATGAGTTATGA
>CAKPDW010000040.1 GCA_934149115.1 uncultured Clostridia bacterium | reverse complement strand
TTAACAACCAACCCCAAACAAACAAAATTAGTAAGTAAAGAACTACCGCCATAACTAACAAAAGGAAGAGGCACACCAGTAATAGGAAGAAGTCCCATAGTCATACCAATATTCTCAATCATATGAAAGCACAAAATACCAGCAATACCAATAGCAATATACGAACCAACATTATCCTTAGCAGTCTTAGCAATATAAATAATACGAGTAATCAAAACAACATACGTAATAATGACCGTAGTCGCCATAACAAACCCCATTTCCTCACCAATAGCAGAAAAAATGAAATCAGTAGTCTTAGGATGCAAATACCCAAGCTGAGTCTGATTACCCTGTAATAAACCCATACCCAAAATCTGTCCAGCCCCAATAGCCAACTTAGACTGAATAATATTATAACCAGCCCCCCTAGGGTCACTCTCAGGATGTAAATAAACATCAATTCTTTTCAAAGCATGTTCAGGCAAATTCATATAAATAATAGGAATCAATACAGCAACCAAAATAATAGCCGTAAAAATATATTTTTTATCAATTCCTGAAACAAATAAAATAAAAACAGTTGCAAAAATATAAGCAGTAGCAGTCCCAAAATCAGGTTCAACAACAATCAACATAATAGGCAATCCTGCAATAGCCAATACTGCAAGCAACTTATGAAACTTATTTATTTCTTTTTTATTACGAGCCTGTAGCAAATTCAATGCATAAGCAATAAACAATATTGTAGCAATTTTCCCAAACTCAGAAGGTTGAAAAGAAAAACTTCCAATATTAAACCAACTACTAGCACCATTTATTTGTTCAGTAAACAATACCAGCACCAATAAAAATACACATGCACCATAAAAAACAGGAGCAATTCTCAAAATTTTGTCATAATCAATAGTAACAACCAGTATAAAAACTGGAATACTAACCAAGAGCCATTGCAACTGTTTTATAAATTCAGCATGTTCTGTATTCTGACTAGTAGAAAAGAGTGCCGTCATTCCAATCGCAATAAGAATTCCTATGCAAATAAGCACTCCCCAATCTAAATTTTTCAATAATTTCTTTCTCATTCAAAAAACCTCTTTGTCTGCATAATACACAGCACTATTCTAAATATTATTTTTCTTCTGTTTCAACTTCTTCTACTTCTATTTCATCTTCATCTAATTCAGGCATTTTCTTAATAACGTCAATACTATCCTCTACTTCATCATTAATCTCTTTTTCCACACTCTCTGCTGTTTCATTTTTCTTAGAAGATTTTCTTCTAGTTCTTTTTCTTGTTTTTTTAGGCATTTTTTCATCATTAGATTCTTCTTTCTCGTCTTTTTCCTCTTCAGCCTTTTTCCTCATCTTTTCACCTTTAACATCATTTTTTATATTAACTATAGGAATATTAGCATATAAAGCAGGTGCACCATTAGTACCATCATCATTAGCCTGATTAGTTAATCTAACATCTATATCTTTTTCATCAACTTCTACATACTTTTTAATTACTTCAATAATTTCTTGTTTCATCAAATCCAAGAAATCAGCAGAAACATTCGCCCTATCCTGCATCAACACCAAATGTAATCTTTCTTTAGCAGTATCCTTAGAAGTTTCATCTATATCACTATTATTTTTCATAAACTTTTTGAAAAAACTTGTTATTCCTTCAAACATTTTTTACCTCCAGTTATTCTTATTTTTTACTGAATACTCTTTTAATTTTAGAAAAGAAACCAACTTCTCTACCAGGTACAGTAATCTCAACATTCTCTCCTAAAATTCTTCTTGAAATTTCAATATATGCTTTTCCAGAAGGAGCTCTCTTGTTTGAAATAACAGGTTCACCCTTATTTGTTTGAGTTATAATAAATTCATCATCTGGAACAACACCAATTAAATCAATTGACAACAAATCAACAATATCATCAACATCCATCATTTCGCCTTTTCTAACCATATTAGGTCTTAATCTGTTAACAATCAATTCTGGATTTTTTATTTCAGAAGATTCAAGTAAACCAATAATCCTATCAGCATCTCTAATAGCAGATATTTCGGCAGTAGTAACAACAATAGCCCTATCAGCGCCAACAATAGCGTTCTTAAATCCTTGTTCAATACCAGCTGGACAATCAATTAAAATATAATCAAATTCTCCCTTTAATTTAGAAACTAAATTTTTCATTTGTTCTTCATTAATAGCTGTTTTATCTCTAGTTTGAGCTGCTGGAAGTAAAAAAAGTTCTTTAAAACGTTTATCTTTAATTAAAGCTTGTCTTAATTTACATTTTTCTTCTACAACATCAACTATATCATATACAATTCTGTTCTCTAGCCCCATAACAACATCTAAATTTCTCAAGCCTATATCTGTATCAATTAATGCTACCTTTTTCCCAGCCAATGCAAGAGCAGAACCTAAATTAGCTGTAGTTGTAGTTTTTCCTACTCCACCTTTTCCTGATGTTATGACTATAACTTCTCCCATAAAATCCTCCATTCTTTTTTATAATGCTATCTTTCTCTGAGTTGCATATATACGTAATTCTTTCTTTTATCATATATATATTATATTTTTTTGCAAAAAAAGTCAATGAGTATTGTAATATTTTTGTAATATTTTCACTCAACTGCAAAATATAAACCAATCAGTCAAAATTTCGAATCCCATATAATAGTAAGATTTCATAAGAAACTTACAAATATTGATTGATAATTTCCTTCAAATTTTATATAATAACAAACATAAAAGGAGGAAATTATGCGAAGGAGAAAAAAATTAATAAAAAAACTACTTATAATAATTGCAATTATTTTAATCATTTTTTTAATCTACAAAATTTTAAAACCGCAAAAAAAGATCAATACAGCAAAATCCAACTCAACTAAGGGCAATGTAATAGAATTAACAACAGTAGATGAATCAAATGCAGAAATAACTCTTCCAGATGTAATACATGATGAAAATAATACAACAAATACAAAATACGAACCAGTAACAGAAACTACAGAAAAATACTTAATATCAATTCTTTCTAATAATGAAGTTACAGTATTAATAGGAAACGATTCAGAAAAACTATTAAACTCATCATCACATGTAGAAATTGGAAAAGAATATAAAGTAAGTGGAATTACAGAAGAAATAAAATCAGTACATTATTTTAATGTAGAAAATTATGATTATCCAGTATTTTTACTATTAAGCAAAACAGGAAAACTATACTATGTTGATATTCAAAAAGCATTCCAAACAGGAAGCTTTGACATAGCAGGAACAATAAAAAATATTCCAGAAGTTGACACAGTATATGAAACAACAGCAGAAAAAAACGGAAAAAAATACAACACAGCAGTTATAACATGTAAAAATGGTGAAGGATACGAATTTGAATTAAACATGATAGGAAAATAAAAAAATTTATAAGGAGGTAAACAATGAATAACCTAATAGAAATAAGATGGCATGGTAGAGGCGGACAAGGAGCAAAAACAGCATCTCTATTACTTGCTGATGCAGCATTCAATACAGGAAAATACATACAAGGATTTCCAGAATACGGACCTGAAAGAATGGGAGCACCAATAACAGCATACAACAGAATCAGCAATTCACCAATAACAATACACAGCAACATCTACGAACCAGACTACGTAGTAGTCGTTGATGACACACTATTAGAAACAGTTGATGTAACATCAGGATTAAAAGAAAACGGAGCCATAGTCATAAACACAATAAAAGACAACAACACACTAAAAAAAGCATTAAAAAATTACAAAGGCTCAATCTACAAAATTGATGCCAAAAAAATATCAATGGAAGCACTAGGAAGATACTTTCCAAACACACCAATGCTAGCAGCAATTGTAAAAGTAAGTCAAGTAATGTCAGAAGAAGAATTTTTAGCAGACATGATAGGATCATTCAAACACAAATTTGCAAAAAAACCAGAAGTAATCGACGGAAACATGAAAGCACTTGAAATGGCACTTTGTGAAATAGAAAAAGTACAATAAAATAAAAAATATATACTAGAACTTAATTTTAAACAATCATAACAAGGTTTGAAAAGATTGACTTAGAGCTAAGTACAAAATTTTCAATCGATAATTATAAAAAACACATAATTTTGAAAAGAATTATTATATTACTAGGATTTAATTTTAAAACAAACATAGCTAGGTTTGAAAAGATTGACTTAGAGCAAGGCAAAATTTATTTTGAATACCGGAGTGTACATAGGTACGTGAGGATTTCAAAATAAATTTTAAGACAGCTATCAGTCAATATCTTCAAACCATAGATACGTGACCGCGTTTAAATAACATAATAACGACGTAAGATGATGATTATTTTCAAAATTAAAGGAGGTTATAAAAATGAATAAAGAACTAAACCCATCAACACCATATCAAGACTTAACAATCGGTGGCAACATCTACACAGCCGGCAATGCAAAAGAATTTAAAACCGGTGATTGGAGAAGTCAAAAGCCAATATGGATAGAAGAAAAATGCAAACAATGTGGACTATGCTTCCCAGTATGTCCAGATGATGCAATACCAGTAACAAAAGAACAAAAAAGAACAGACTTTAATTATGATGCATGCAAAGGATGCATGGTATGTTTAAAAGCATGCCCATTCAACGCAATAGAAAAGGAGGTTAAATAATGGGAATACGTGAAAGATTAAGTGGAAACGAAGCTGTAGCCACAGCAATGAAACAAATAAACCCTGATGTAGTAGCAGCCTTCCCTATCACACCATCAACAGAAATACCACAATACTTCTCAACATTTGTAAGCAACGGTCAAGTTGACACAAACTTTGTAGCAGTAGAAAGTGAACACAGTGCAATGAGTGCATGTATAGGATCAGAAGCAGCTGGAGCAAGAACAATGACAGCAACATCAGCAAATGGACTATCACTAATGTGGGAAATGGTATATATTGCATCAAGCCTACGTTTACCAATAGTAATGTCACTTGTAAACAGAGCAGTATCAGGGCCATTAAACATACACAACGACCATTCAGATGCAATGGGAGTTAGAGATAGCGGATGGATTCAACTATTTTCTGAAAATAACCAAGAAGCATATGACAACACAATAATGGCAAACAGAATAGCAGAACACAAAGACGTTCTACTTCCCCTAATGGTATGCCAAGATGGTTTCATAACATCACATTCTATTGAAAATATAGAATTAATTGAAGATGACAAAGTAAAAAATTTCGTAGGTCAATATAAACCAGAACATTATTTATTAGATGATAAAAATCCAATGGCAATCGGACCATTAGACTTACAAGCATACCTATTTGAACACAAGGCACAACAAGCAATTGCAATGAAAAACGCAAAAAAAGTAATATTAGAAGTTGCAGAAGAATTTGAAAAAATGACAGGAAGAAAATATGGACTATTTGAAGAATACAAATTAGAAGATGCTGACTATGCAATCGTATGTATGAACTCAACAGCAGGAACAGTAAAAGCAACAATAGATGAATTAAGAAATCAAGGAATCAAAGCAGGACTACTTAAAGTCAGAGTATTCCGTCCATTCCCTGGAGAAGAAATTGCAAAAGCACTATCTAAAGTAAAATCAGTAGCAATTCTTGATAAAGCAGACTCCCTAAACGGTCAAGGAGGAGCACTTTATGAAGACGTTGTATCTGGAATGTATAACGAAAAACTATCTATACCAGCAGTAAATTACATTTATGGAATTGGTGGTAGAGATACAACAGTAAAAGAAATAAAATCAGTATTTGAAGATCTAAGCAAACTAGAAAACAAAGTAGAAAATCCATATAGATATTTAGGTTTAAGGGGGGATAAATAATGGCATACAATTTAAAAGAAATAATGGCAACAAAACCTTCTAGACTAACATCAGGACACAGGATGTGCGCAGGTTGTGGAGCACCTGGTGTAGCGAGAATGGTATTAAGAGCATTAAAACCAGAAGATCATGCAGTAATCGCAAATGCAACAGGATGTATGGAAGTATCTACTTTCATCTACCCATATACAGCATGGACAGATTCATTTATACACACAGCATTTGAATGTGCAGGAGCAACTATCTCAGGAGCCGAAGCAGCATACCAATCAATGAAAAAACAAGGAAAATTACCAAAAGACAAAGACACAAAATTCATCGCATTCGGTGGAGACGGTGGAACATACGATATTGGTCTACAAAGTTTATCAGGAGCAATGGAAAGAGGACACGACATGGTATATGTATGTTACGACAACGGAGCATATATGAATACAGGAATACAACGTTCATCAGCAACGCCAAAATTTGCAGACACAACAACATCACCGGCTGGAAAAGTAATTCCAGGAAAAATGCAAAATAGAAAAGATTTAACAAAAATAATGGTTGGTCATCACCTTCCTTATGTTGCACAAACATTAGCAATGACAAACTTCAAAGACTTATATGAAAAATCAGAAAAAGCAATATATACAGAAGGTCCAGCATTTTTAAATGTCATGGCACCATGTCCACGTGGTTGGGGCTATAACACAGAAGATTTAATGCAAATCAACAAATTAGCAGCAGACACATGCTACTGGCCATTATATGAAGTAGTAAATGGAAAATATCATATCACATACAAACCTGCTAAAAAATTACCAATTGAAGAATTTTTAAGACCACAAAAAAGATTTAAACACATGTTTAAACCAGGTAACGAATGGATGATTCAAGAATTTCAAGCAGAAGTAGACAGACGTTGGCAAGAACTACTTGACCTAGAAGAAATGACAAACAAAAAACAAAATTAATAACAAAATCATATAAAAATAACAATGCATAAAATTTGCTATGCATTGTTACTTTTATATTATAGAAAGTAACTAAAATATTTTTATAAAAAATGAGGTAGAAAAATTTTTAAATCCTTCTACCTCATTTTTTTCATATTAGCTATAATTAATAACTTATTTCTTTACAACATATTTATATATCAAATAGAAACCTGTTCCTAAAATAGCCATTATCGTTGTAATCAAAGCAATATACATTGGTACAGAACCAGTACTAATTGATAATACAACAATTGCTAAATCTTGATCATCTTCACCATCAACATTATTATTAGGAATAGAATCAATATCAGGAACTCTATAATCATTATAATCCTTGCTAATTTCAGCCACATTTACTTTTTGACCTAAATTCTTTTCAGAATTTTTCCATCTAAGTACTATTGGAACAATAGCACTTTCACCAGGTTTTAATAAAGTATTCTTCAAATAATCTGTTGTAACAATACCAGCTTGATCAACCTTCCAATTATATTGAGTGTTATCCTCAGCAAAGAATTCCAAACCATCAGGTATTCTATCCTTTATCTCTTTTGCATATCCTTCAATCTCACCTTCATTAGTAATCTTAATTGAATACACATATTTAACAGTAGTTTTGCTTAATTTTTTCTTATTCAATTCAACCTTTACAACAGGTTCTGGATTTTCAGTACCATCATATTTTGTCTCAGTCTCCTTAGTAACACCATCTTCTGTAACTTGGACTTTACTTACATATTTCAATAAAGATAAATCAAAATATTTTAGAACAATATATTCTTTATCAATATCATCATCGCCCTCTTTACCATCACCTGGTATAGAATCAATATCAGTAACCTCATTTCCATCAGAATCAGCATCTTTTGAAATCTCAGCAGTATTAATTATAACCTTACTTCCAGCAGTAACATTATCCTGAGTAACTTCAAAAACAACCTTAACATCTATATAATCAGGTCCAGACTTCATAGTAGATTTATCATAAGCCAAAATAATATTAGAATTTGATTTATAATAAGGATATTTTTCTTTACTATAATCATCAGGCTTTCCAGTTATTTCTTTTCCATTATCTTTTGAACCATATTTAGTTTTAATCTTAACAGCATTTTTAACATCATCTGTCTCATTACCATCTTTATCAATCATTACCCAACCATACTCTTTGTTAGTATCATTATTAGGTAAGAAAGTTATTCCCTCTGGTAAATCATCAGTAATCTCCTCTGCATAACCATCAATTGTTCCCTCATTATAAACTCTAATTGTATAAGTTACAATATTATCTTTTACAACAATTTTAGGTTCTTTTGTATGATTATATTCTGCAGTAGTATTTTTTCCGTCATCCAATGGAGTAGTATTAACTTGAGGAATTCTATCTTTTACTTCATTATTGTCAATCTGAGTAATAAATTTACGTAAAGCTAAATCGAATTTCTGAGGAATAATTACATCAAAATCCTCATCATCCTCTTTTTCATCTTTATTATCAGGAGTTGAATCATTATCATCTCCGTCATCTTCTGTAATTTCAGCAAGATTCTTAATAGTTTTTGCTTCATCTGTAGTTACTTTAAATTCAATCTTTAATTCAACATAGCTAATACCCATATCAATACCAATTCCAGTATTTTCATCAAAACTTGGAGTATCGCCTTTTTTGCTTGCATCAAATGCAGGTAAAACAGTCTTTGCAAAATATGATGAAGCTAAACCATCACTCTTTTGCCAACCAGCAGTAGTTTCATTTTTCTTTTGAGTCCAACCATATTTTTTATTAATAGCACTATTTGCTAAAAATTCTAAACCAGTTGGTGTAGTATCAAAAATTTCTCCAACTACAGCATCTGTAGCACCTTCATTATAAACTCTAATTGTATATGTTACATAATCACCCTTGCTTACTTTAACAGGATTTGTTGCCTTATCAGTTCCAAAAGAATAAGTTGCATCTAATTTTTCTTTTGAATCTTGTCTTTTCTCAAGAGCATCAACACTAGTAACTTTCAACTCTCTCTTTTGCTCACCAGAAATATCTTTTTTATTATTAGAAGCATCACTTAAACCAGAAACATATTTCTTTAAAGCCAAATCATAAGCAGTTTCTTTTACAACTAATTTTTCATAATCCTCATCATCTTGATGATTATTCTCATCAAAATTTGTTAAATCATTATTAGAATCTGAATCAATGTCAGGAGTAACAGTTTCCTGTTTCTCATTCTTATACTCAGTTATTGCAGCAATGTTTCTTAAAGACTGATCAGCCTTAGCCTCATCCAAAACTATACAAGCAACTTGAACAGAATGAATATCTAAAGTTTTAGTAGTTGCATCAAAAGCCTTCAATTTATTTTCATCACCAGTTGCCAATTTATCAGTAGTAATAGCAACTTTACCTTTTATAATATTAACATTTTTTACATCATCTTGTGACTTAACAGTTGAACTACTCTTAAAATCAGCCAAAGAAATATTATCTAACCCATTTGTTATTGAACTCAACTTAGCAGTAGTGAAACCACCATTTGCAGGCAACTTCCAATATTTATTTATGTCACAGCCTTCAATAAAACCTAAACCTTCTGGAATATAATCTGTAATCTGGCTTGCATATCCATCTTGAGTTCCTTCATTAAATACTCTTATTGTATATACCACAACATCTCCAACCTTCACAGAAACAGGAGTTTTTATATCTGAGAAATTTGATGTTGTTGTTTTATCATCATTATCAGTCAAAGGAGAAGTATCAGGTTGTTTAGCTCTATTCTTTGCCTCTCCATTTACAGTCTCAATTGATTTTCTCAAAGCTAAATCTATTTTCTCTTCATCAGGAACAATTATTTTTTCAAAATCATCATCATCCTCTTGTCCCTTATAATAATAATCATTTTTAGTCAAATCAGCATCATTGTTTTTCCCATTATATTTTTGCCATTCATCTTCAGTAGTTGGTAACTTAACATTAGCAGGTACTGAATCAATATCATTTGATAAAGGATTATCAGCAGTATCAGTCATTTCAGTTATTTCAGCAATATTAGTAACAACTTTACCTTTAGCTTTCTCAGTAACCTCAAATTCAATATGAATAGTACCAGATTTTTGTCCTTTAGCTAACTCATACAAATATCCATTAGCTTTTTTATATGAAATAGTATTATTAGCCTGTGTACATTCCTTGTTAACTGCACCAGCATAGGCCAACTCATTAGCAGTTCCATCAACAAAACTTAAACCTGAAGGAGGAATATAATCAGTCACCTGTTTTATTCTAACAGTGTCCTCACCTTCATTATAAAGTCTCAATCCATATACAACTCTATCCCCTACTTGAACTTCAATTGGATTTTTAGGATGATAATAATATTGTTGATTAACCGGATTATTATCAGTTGGTGTATGAACAACAGGTACTCTATTATTTTTATTTCCATCATACACAATAGTCCATTTACCAGATGCATTTTTTCTATAAACCATTGCAATATATTTTCTTAAAGCAACATCATAATTTTTTGTAACATGAGTATCAAAAGTATATGACGCATTTACATTTTCACCAGGAGTTTCTGTTCTATCAACAGATAATAATGGTTGCATATTTTCTCCTGTTGCAGTCCAAACAGTACCCTTAGTATCAGAATTAATATTAGATGTTGTTAATTTAATATCAATTGTTCTAATCTGAGTGTTTAAAGGAAGTGCAAAATAAAACTCTTTTCCTTCAAGACTTGCTTTAGTTGGAGATAATAAAGTTCCCTTTGAATCATTAGTTGTAGTCAATAAATATCCTGTTGTTCCCATATCTGTTGTTACTTCTTTTCCATCTTTATCTTTAAAAGTAAAACCAACTGCATAATCTTTAGTGGATTTTCCACTCTCTGAAGCCTCAATCTTAAAAGGTCCTATATATAATTTATTTCCGTCAACCTCATAAGTTTTTGAAGTTGGAGTAGTAATTTTAGGATCAACACCAGTATCAGAAGATGAAGGAATAATATTTTCCGTGCCATTAAAATGATTTATATAATACTTAACCATTTCTTTAATATATATTTCCTTTTTGCCTTCATATCCCCATCTGTCATTACCTTCCAACGCATCCCATGCATTATCTTCCCCTGTAGAATTTCCAAAATATACAGCATTTTTTACAATCTCAGCAGAATCAGAATTTTCTACCTTAGAATAATTTGTAGCCTGCCATACAGCACATTGATAAGCAAAAACTAAATCATCCTCAGTTAAATAATTCTTAATCTGCTCAAGAGTTACAGGACTCTCAGTTGAAGCAGTAGACTTTATCAAACTATCATAAATCTTACTTAATTTGATCTCCTTAAGATTTTTTGAATCCTCAGGAAGAACTGCATTATTCATTACCCATAAAACTTGTTTAGCTCTATCTGCATCAATATTAGCATAAGATTGTTTTAAAGTATCAGCAGTAGCCTCTCCAAGGCTTTTAAAACTACCAGTATTCACTTCCCCAGTATCATTTTTTTCCTGTGGAAACTTACCATCTTTGTTCAAACAAATAACCGTAGTTTCATAATCTTTATTACCAGCATATACTCTATAAAAGTTTCTAGTATCAACCCTATAGGCGAAACTAACATTTTTATTATCATCTGCCAGTAATTTACTCTCATGCAGTAATTCAATTCCAAAAGTCTGTTCAGTATCTTTAGCAGTTTCAGTAATCTTAGCCAAGACCTCTGAAGATATTGGCAATATTAGCGCAATAATGCAAATTACCGCAATCATCTTTTTAAAATTTTGAACTCTCATATTCCCTCTCCTATCACTTTTAGGCAAAATACCCCTAATTATTCTATAATATAACTTTATTTTATCTTTTCTATATTTTTTGTCAATCCAAGTTTTTGTAATTTTCAAATAAAGTCCAGTCATGCCAGTGCTTTCAGCCAATATTACATTTATATTATATTTTTATTAATTTTTATTGTCATATTAACCATTTCCTAGCATAATTTATTCTATACGAACAAAAATCATTTGCAATATCTCCACGTCATTGTTCGTGCACAGAAATTCACCAAACAAATTTCCATACATTATTATTTTTATATTATAGGAGTTAAAAATGAAATCAATAAAAACCTTTACTATAATTCTTATATTTTTTATATGTTTCTCAACCACATCCTTTGCAGACGACTTCATTGAAGAAACAGATGACACAGCAATCACAAACACAAATACATCAGACATAAATTTTGAAATATATTCAAAAAGAGCAATTATATATGAAAGAAATTCAAAAACAATTTTATATGAAAAAAATATATATGAACAATGTGCAATGGCATCAACAACAAAAATCATGACATGTATTCTAATACTAGAAAATTGCAACTTAAACGACACAGTAACCATATCCAGCCACTCTGCAACAACAGGAGGTTCTCGTCTAGGACTTTCAACAAATGACCTCATAACAGTAAACGATTTACTATACGGACTAATGTTATGCTCCGGAAATGACACCGCAGTAGCATTAGCAGAACACTGTTCAGGTTCAGTAGAAAATTTTGCCAACCTTATGAACGAAAAAGCAAAATCACTATCACTAGAATCAACACACTTTGTAACACCACATGGCCTAGACAATCCAGAACACTACACAACAGTATATGACTTCGCGCGATTAAGCGATTACGCATTAAACAATCCACAATTTCTCCAAATAGTTGGTACTAAATATCATACAGTCACAATAAATTCAACACCAAAAAACATACATAACACAAACGAACTATTAGGAACAATACCCTCAGTATACGGAATAAAAACAGGATTCACCAGTCAAGCAGGCAGATGCCTTATAACATCAGCCAAAGAAAGCAACCTAGACATTATCGTAGTAGTTCTAGGAGCAGACACAAAAAAAATAAGAACAACAGATTCAATCAAATTAATCAACTATGCCTTTACTAATTATGAAGCCATAAACTTAGCCGAATTAATAAATTCCAAATACGATGAATATCAAAAATGTATTCTCCCATTTCTACAAATTGATAAAATATCAACACAAATCACCACAAAATTAGACAATAACTTTCCAACATACTATCCAATAAAAAAAGAACAAAAAGATTCAATCTCAACAACAATATCAGAAAAACAACTAACCGCACCAATCTATGAAAACCAAGAAATAGCAACAATAGATTTTTATATAGAAAATAATAAAATTTTTAGTACTAATATTTATTCAACAGCATATATTAATAAAAAACAACCAATTGAATACTTCTACTTCTTTATAAAAAATTACAAAGCTTTTTACAAAGCATAAAAAAAGAACACCATAGCACTTGACAACACTCAATTTTTTTGCTATTATAGTTATGCTTTGTTTTGCGGGAATAGCTCAGTTGATAGAGCGTCGCGTTGCCAACGCGAAGGTCGCGGGTTTGAGCCCCGTT
>CAKPDW010000039.1 GCA_934149115.1 uncultured Clostridia bacterium | reverse complement strand
CCTTGTAATATAAACATTCTAATCAAAATCAATTAGAAAAATAATTATCCAAAATTTAATTTTTTCCAACCTGATGACATGAAAACCTAACTGTAAAAGCATTAACCCTAAACTATCACTAAAAATTTGTAGAGGAGCACAGTGTGCTCCATTACGATAAATGTAGAATCTAAAATTTAATGTTTGTTAAAAAGAACGTCCAAATGACAATCATTGGTTCAATTTAGAAAAGTGATAATTTGTGTGTCCTCAACAAATTCCTTATTTTGTAATAATATTGTTATAAAAATATTATTTATTTGTTTTCTGTTTGATGAATTACGTGCATGCGTAAGCACATATGAATTATGTGTGCCAATATATAGAATTATAACACTTGACTATTATTAGTTATATTATAAATTAATGTTAAATACAAAAAGATAATGAGGGTTGAGTATGAAGAATCTAAAAAATAGTGTAAAGAGTAATAAGAAACTATTTGCAATGTGTGCGATTTTATTTCTAATTATTTTAAGTCTAATTGGTTTTATTTCGTTTAAGAAATCAAATGTAATTAAAGAATTTAATCCTGAATTGGTTCGTGCCATGAATTATGAAAAATTTCTTGATGGTGATGATAGCGTAGATGGCACAGATAATATTAAATTTAGTGCGTTTTTTCTAAGGGATTTAGATGGTGATGGTTATGCAGATAAACTTAAGGGAACATGTAAAGAGATAGGAAAAGATGATACTTTATACATGGAGTTAGATGTTCAGAATGAAGGTAGTTTAAAAAATGCGAAAATAGAGGTTGACGGAAAAAATTTCTATTTGGCAATATCATCTCCAAAAGATGCTCAATTCAAAGAAAATTATATAACTGCTAATGCAAAAAAAATAGAATTTAATGATTTATCAGCTGGAACAAAAAAAGTTTTTTCTAGTTGGGTAAGAAGTGGTGATTATACATATTCAGATTCAAAAACTGATGCGATATCTTCTAATTTGGAAAATTTATCTCGAAATGATAACAAAATAATTTTAACAGGAATATATGTAAAACCAGATGGTTCAGAGGTTGAGATAAAAAAAGAAATTTCTTTGACTGTTGATTGGTATGGAACTGTGAAAACGGATTTATACAATAATACATCAATCTTTTATGATTTGAATTCAAGAATAGATAATGTTAATAATACAATAAATTTGAATATTCCAATTAATGTAGATGAAACTAAAAAAGAATTAATAATAAAGAAAAATTGTGTTACTGGTAATATTCCAAAACTTAATGGATATAACCCAATTGAAGTAACATGTTCAGATGAAAATGTAAAATTTTCTTATAATGAAAACACAAATTATTTTGAATTAATTAAAGAAGCTTCTCTTGATAGTCAAAACAATATTACAATTGGCGTAACAAGAAATAATCTATATACGTTAAATGTTGTGTATCCACTTGAAGCTTATATAACAATGAATACAGACAATATTCAATTAGATGTAACTGTTTCAGCATATTATGAAGGATATAATAATTCTAATTCGGAATTTATTAATCCAGAGAAATCTCAAATTGACAACAAAAAATTGACATATTCTTTTAGAAAATCGATGGATTCTGAAACAAAAATCTCAGCATCTGTTGGAAAGTATGTTACAAAACCTAATAATCGTTATATTGTTTCAAAAAAGAATATTTTAAATTTGTATAATGAACGTGCAGGTGGCGAGGTAAGTGATAACTATTCAGTAAGATGGTACATTTCAAAAGGTACAAATGCTACAGATGATAATTTAATTATGGCAGATAATAGCGTAATAGATAATTTTATATGTAAGGATACAACTCAAACTCCAATGGAAGGACTTGTAAGTAATATAGGAATTGCTTTTTCAGGTGCAGATATGTTTTTAAATGATAATGGATGGATTAAAGTTTATGATAATGAAACAAATGAATTACTTGCATCTTTTACCAAAGAAAATTGGAGCAATTATACAGAGGAGAATTTTTATAAATATAAATTGCCTGCTAAACATATAAGAGTTGAAACTAGTTCGACAAAAGAAGGACAAGGGTTGTATGTTTATAACATTAAAGAAATTGATAATGAAAAAATAATGGAGAAATATACAGCAGACCAGTTCGATAATTTCCAATATATAGAATCAAAAATGAAAGTTATTTTAGGCGATTATTCAGATGAAATAGCAGGAAAGGCTGTATATGAAACACCATATTCAATTGCAAATGTAACAATAAGCAATGATAATATTTCAACACAAACAACTGAAAAAAATGAGAAAATAGAAGTGATTGCAAACTGTGATGAAAATTCAAATCAAATTGCTTGGAAAAATGGAACATTTTTATTAAAATTACCTGACGGAATTTTGATGACTAATATTAATAATGTAACAATTGATAATTCAAACGTGCAGGTAAAAAATTATGAATATTTTGAGAATGATGAAGGAAAGTTTATAAAAATAATTACACAAAATAATGAACCAGAAGAATACAAAATTACATTAGACACAGATATTACTCCAGACCCAAGAATTGCAACAACATATGATAGAATTGTTTTATGGGCATCTAACGAAAATGGAGGAGTGTATTATTATAATGATATTGATAGATATGATGTTAATGGAAATTCTGATAAAACAGAAAAAGTTAACAGAGATCAAGTTCTTATAAATTTGAATGCACCAGAAGTATTACTTACAAATCAAATTGCGACAGAGTACAATGATAAAGGGTCATTAGTTGTATCACCTCAGATTGCAGAAGTTGAACAAACAGATGAAACAGTGAAAATTGGAATCCAAATGAAAAATAATTATAATAGGTTAGTAAGTGATGTCAAAGTTCTTGGAGTGATACCATTTGAAGGAAATACAAATGTATTAAATGGTGAAAATCTTAATTCTGAATTTACAACAGAAATGGTAGATGGAGGAATTGAAATTCCAGAAAATTTGAATGGAAAAATAAATATATATTATTCTGAAAACGAGAAAGCTGATAAAGATTTGCAAAAAGAATCAAATGGTTGGAAACTAGCAGAAAATGTGAACAATTGGAATAATATAAAAATGTTTTTAATTGATTTTAAAGATGAATCAATATCAGTTGGAGAGGAAGTTACTTTCTATTATAAAATCAGAATTCCTGAAAATATAAATTATAATAAAATAACATATAGTCACTATGGAATTGAATATACTTTAAACACTGCTGAGGGAAAATTTAAAATGCAGGCTCAGCCAACAAAATTAGGTATTAGAACAGTAGCCAAATTTGATTTGCAAATTTCAAAATATCAGTCAGCATTAACAAAATTATTACCAGGTGCAATGTATAAAATTCAAGGAAGTACAGTAGGCGATATTAAAACTGGAACAACAGATGCTAATGGACAAATTATTTTTAATGATTTATATGTACATCAAGATTATGAACTATTAGAAATCAAGGCACCAGAGAATTATGAGATAAATGAAAAACCAATTCGTTTTAATGTTTATACAAACGATAAAAATGAGTATGGAGTAAATATCACAAATTTAGCAGAATTAGGCAATGATAAATTTTACGACATACAAGAACAGGCAAACAATAAATATTTAGTAAAATTCCAATTAGAGGATAATCCAAAAGCAATTTTAAGAATAAAAAAAGTGAGTCAAGATGATGAAAAAGAGCTAAGTGGAGTTCGTTATAAGCTTTCTGCTGAAGGAGAGACATCTGATGAAAGAGTTGGAACAACTGATAATACAGGAACACTTGATTTTAATGAAATTAAAGTTGGAAAGCAATATAAATTAGAAGAAACAAAAGCAACAGGATATTATTTAGCAAATCCAATTACTTTTGAAATAAATCAAGAAGATAATGATTACACAATAAAAACTGTAGGAGAAAATGTAAAACAAACAAATGTAAGCATTGAAAACAATTTACCAGTGTGTGAATTGAAAATAGAAGATGAGAAAATTCCTACATATAATTTAGAAATTACAAAACGTAAAAGAGAATTAAATGGTACTTCAAGTGATGGAGTAATTTCTGGAGCAAAATTCAGATTATACAAAGATTCAAAATTGGTAGGCGAATATACAACTGATGAAAATGGAAAAATAACAATAAATAATCTATATAAATATATTGTAGGTAAAGATGAAAAAGAAAACGGAGAATATGTTTTAAAAGAAATTAGTACACCATCCGGATATTCAAAAATAAAAGATATGACATTTAAAGTTAAACAAACAGATGATAAGTTGGAATTTATTAGTGATGGAAATCAAGAATATACAGTTCAAGATGATACTGTTAAAGTTATTATTGAAGATAGTCCTTATTTTGAAATAACTGCAGAGGATGCAGAAACAAAGACCCCTGTTGTTGGAGCAAAATTTGTTATTTATTCAGAAGAAGGAGAAAGTCAATTTGCAACTGATAGTAAAGGAAATTTCATTGGAAACAAAGAATTGATTGATAATAACGAGTATTATGTTGTGACAACCGATACTGATGGAAAAATTATTTTAGATTTACCAGAGGGAATGTATACTGCAAAGGAAATTGTTGCAGATGAAAAATATGATATTACAAATAGTGAGTACAAATTTTCTGTAGGTGTAGGAAATGAGGAGTATGGAGAGATTCAAAAACTTAATATACCACATGAAAGAAAAGAATTCAAAATATGTACAAGTGTAGCAGAAATTTGTGGAGCAAAAGGTGGAAATATATCAGGAGAAGATGAGGAAGCATATGAAACAGTAAAATTTGGAGATCCCTCTAAAAAAGAAATAACAATTACTCCAAAAGAAGGTTATGAATTAATAGGAATAAAAATCAATGATGAGGAGTATAAGTTTACAACTGATAGTAAAGGCGAGGTCACAATACCAAGTTTTGATAATGTTCAGGAAGATAAAACAATAGTAGCAAGTTTTGTATTGACTCAAAATAAGATAACTATAAAAAATGTAGATAGTATTACTAAAAATAGTATAACAGGAGGAGTTTTTGAATTAAAACAAATTGAAAAAGCAGAAGCAGATTCATCAGAAATGTTTGAGATTAGAATTGCTACAAATTATGATGGTATTGCTATAACTCAAATTCCATTTGGAAAATATGAATTAAGACAAATCACAGCACCAATAGGATATTTCTTAGAAGATACAGCTGAAACTATTGATTTTACGGATGATGGTATAAAAGAATTTACAGTAGAAAATGATAAAATGGCAAAATTGATAGTACACCACTATTTAAAAGGAACTACTGAAAAAGTTGCAGAAGATGAAGAATATACATCAAAAGTTGGAGATGATTATACTACAACTCCAAAGATTGATTTAGAAAAATATGAATTACAAAAAGATGCAAATGGAGAATATATTTTACCTACAAATAGTTCAGGAAAATATACTGAAAGTACGCAAGAAATAGTGTATTACTATGAGGAAAGATTGCCAGTTGTCAAAGTATACCACTATTTACAAGAAACTGAAACTAGAGTACCTTTAAAAGATGGAACTAGAGCAAGTATTGAAACTATTTCAGGTAAAAAAGGAACAAGATATTCTACAAGTCCAATTACAACCGAGTTAGATGATAAATACGAATTAGCTGTTACACCTGAGAATGCAAGTGGTGAATTTGAAGGACTAGTGACAAATGTAATTTATTATTACAAATTAAGAGAATATTCAAGCATTAATGTTCGTTATATTGACAAAGCAACAGGAAAAGAAATCGCTCCTACAGATAAAATCTCTGGAAAGATTGATGAGGAATATAATATTATAACAAAAAATATTGAAGGTTATACTTTTGATTCTGCTGATGGAGATACAACAGGAAAATTTGGATTTGATACTATTACAATCACATATTATTATTTAAAAAATACAAAAGTAACTGTGCAATATGTGGATAAAATAAGTAATACTGTCATTTCAGAGGTAGTTAAAGATGGAGTTGTAGGAGAGTCATTTACTGCTGAAGGAAAAAATTTTGATAAGTATATATTAATTGAAGAACCAGCTGAAAAAACAGTTATAATGACAGAAAATGAAATTATATTGAAATATTATTATATCCATGTTTCAGAGGGAGTCATAGAGAAACATATAGACTTAGCAACAGGTGAAATTTTATCAAACAGCCTACATTCTGGAAAAGAAGGAGATAGTTATGAGATTTCAGCTAAAAGCTTTGATGGATATGATCTAGATGAAACAAAACTTCCTGAAAATAGTAAAGGAACAATGGGAATAGATGCAATTGAAGTTATATATTACTATAAATATAAGGCAAGTGTATTAGTTCAATATTTATCAGAAGACGGGAAAAAGTTAGCTGATGATGTAACTTTAACTGGTTATGAAGGTGATAGTTATGAGTCAGAAAGTAAAAGCTTTGATGGATATTTCTTAAAAGAAGTTCCTGAAAATACTAAGGGAATTATGACTAAAACTCCAATTAATGTTGTATATAAATACAGTAGAGCTTCTGAAGGAGTGGTTATAAATTATTTTGATATTGATACAAATGAAAAATTAGCAGAATCAATAGAATTAGAGGGATTAATTGGTGATGCTTATAAAGCAGAGGAGAAAAGTTTTGATAATTATAATATAGTTAAAGAACAGTATCCTCAAAATGCAAATGGAAAAATGATAAAAGAGAAGATTGAAGTAAATTATTATTATAAAAAGAAAGTATTTAATTTTAATCTATCTTCAAATATAAGTAAAATAAAAATTGATGGAAAAGAAATTGATGTTAATAACAACTTTGCAAAAGCAGAAATTGAAAGAAAAGAAATTTCAATAGTAGATGTTGAGGTAATATATAAAGTTGTAGTAAGAAATGATGGAGAAATTCCAGGAAAAGCATCTGTAATGGAAAAAATTCCATATGGAATGACAATGGTAAAAGAAGATAATCCAGACTGGAATATTTCTGAAAGTGTTGCTACTATTGAGACTGATGAATTGAATCCAGGTGAGGAAGTTTCTTATAACGTTGTTTTGAAATGGGAAAATGCAGAAAAAAATCTTGGAACAAAAGAAAATGTTATTGAGTTTGCTTCATTAAGTAATAATGCAGGTTTCACAGATATGAATGAAGTTGACAATGTTTCAAGAACAGAAATTATATTTGCAATTAGTACAGGTGAAAATTCTCATATCATAATTGCAAGCATAATATTGATAATAATGATTACTGAAGCAACAATTATAATTAAGAAAAAATAATTGCAAAAGTGTCAATAGTGATGGAAGAAATGACATGGTTGTCAAGGGGACGTTTTAAATGACAACTAAAATAATGTAGAGGAGCACAGTGTGCTCCATAAAATTAAAATATTAGTGCAGAATTAATTGCAAAAGTGTCACTGGTAATGGTAGGAATTTGACAGAGAAAAAACATTACCAAGTGACACTTTTTTGCGTTGAAAAGAACTAATTGTAAAAAAATAAGCAAAACAGTAAGAAAATAGCCAAAATTAGCAAAAAAAGTAATTGACCAAATCGGAATTTGCATATAAAATGTATTATATAAAATAGGATAGTTTTATCAAAATGAAAAAGAGGAAAAGATATGAAGAAAAAAATTGTTAAAAAAGGTATGGCGATACTATGTATTTTAGTATTTGCATTAATGACTTCAATTACAGTTTGGGCTAAAATTCAAAATACTCAGAAAGGAACAGAGCAAAAGTTCGGAATTACATTATTACATGAAAGTAGCTTTTTAAGTGATTCAAGCAAAAAATTGAATTTCGCATATAGGCTTAATACAAGAAACTCTTATAGAGTGTATGCAGGCGATAATGATTTCGAAACAACGATTATATGTTTGAATAAAGACGGAAAGTTCCCACAGGAAAATGGAGAAAATACAGGAACTTACAAAAGCTTAGGAAAAGCAACAGCAGATACATTAAAAGAAGCATATAGTAATATAACTGATGGTAGAGAAAATCAGATATTATGGCTTATAAATAATGCTGTTCTTCCAGAAGATTCAGATAATTTAAAGCAAATAAAATTAAGTAAAATATACAAGTCTTTAATTGAATCTACAGCAAGTACAGAAAATCCAGTTACTGTTGAACAAATAAAAAAATATTTAACAGAAGATGATTTAGTTTTTGCTTATCAATGTGCCGTATGGCAAGCAACAAATTATTCTAAAGTTTCAGATGCAAATTCTTCAGAATTAATGAAAGATGTAGTATTTTTCGGAAACAATACAGGAAACGATAGTGACTGGGATGCGTTAGAAGGTAATGATAGGTGGGGATTTGGTGGAAGAAAAGGAACATACATCAAAGAAATGGTTAGATTTTATATAAATAATTTTAGTGGAAACCAAGATATTATTCCTACAGATACATCAACAACAGTTAATCCAAAAATCACAAAACCTACAACTACAACTTATGAAATCGAAGGTAGCAAATTATATGTAGGACCATTTAAAATTGAACCTTCAGAAAGTGGAAAAACAACAAATGATTATGCAATAGCATTTACATTTAAAGATAAAGATGGAAATACATTAGATATAAACATGGGGGCAACAGGATATTTATTAACAGCTTCAAATACAACAACAACAACCGTTTTACCACAAACAAAAGAAGGACTAGAAGGAAAAGAATTTTATTTCGCATTTCCACTAAATACAAAAGTTAGAGGAATTGATATAAACTTAACAGCTTCAACAATAAAAACAACATCAGAAGGAACAGTATGGACAGCTACAACAGGTGATAATATGCAACCACTATTATCAATTGATAGAACTGAAACACCAGGGGATAATGTAAAAGATTCATATACATTTGATACTCATATTACAAGAAATTATGATGTAGCTTTAAGAAAATATATTGCAATGGTATATAGAAAAAATTCATCAGGACAATGGGTAATTGCATATGATGGAAGAAAAAATAACAGAGTACCTGTTCAACAAGATGCAACAGGAACAAATCCATTTAATCAAAAAGAATATTATCATCCAAAAGATCCTATAGAAGTTCAAGTAGGAGATAGAGTTGTATATGGATTAGTATTATATAATGAAGGAGATGACACAGTTAGAATAAATCAAGTAATAGATCATTTGCCTCCTTCAGGAATCTCTTTTGTAACAGATAATTTTGCATATGCAAGTGCAAAAAATAGTGAATGTACTCAAGCAGGTAGTACAATAGCATATCAAAAAACAAATTCATATTTATATGAACTATCAAGTGGACAAAAATCTTCTCCTATATATATGGAATTTGAAGTAACAGAAGATGCAAAAGGAAAAGTTGTAACAAATATTGCAGAAATAACAGAAATGACAGATACAAGTGGAAATTCATTATCAAATGATATAGACTCAACACCAAACAATGTACAGTTACCAACAACAGAAGAAGGTTGGGAGAATTACGAAGGAAAAAACAATGAATCTGATTTAACAAAAACAGATTATTATTATAAAGGTCAAGAAGATGATGATGATTTTGAAAAAATAAAAGTACCAGGAACAATAGATTTAGCATTAAGAAAATCAATTGATACAATAGATGGAACTACTCAAAATAGAGCAAAAGATCCAGATACATCACCTTTAACAGATAATGATGATTCAACTACTACTTCTAATTTCTCTGATATAAAAACACCAGTTCAAGTGAAAGTTGGTGATGTAGTTATATACACAATTAGAGTATTTAATGAAGGAAATGTTGATGGATATGCAAGCAAGATAACAGATTATATCCCAGAAGGATTAGGCGTAATTGTTAATCATAATGTAAATACTGATAATGCTTGGGAGATTCCAAGTTCTGCAGAAAAGATAAAGTTAAATACAATTCCAAATGCAGTTGACAATGTATCTTTGAGTGATTTTAATAAAACAAGCTCAATAAAAGATTTGAACAGTGTGGAAGTTGCAAAAGGAAAAACGAGTATTACAACATCAAAATTAAGTAATACAAAATTAACTGCTTTTAATGCAACAACTAAAAAGTTAGATATACATACAGTTCAAGTGGCTTGTGTTGTATTAGATGATTTGAATGATGGAGATAACTTAAGAAATGTTGCTGCAATAACAGAATATAAAGATAAAAATGGTCAAGTTATAACAAAAGATATTGATTCAAATTCAAATAATGATTTATCAAACTTTGATGAAAACAATCATGAAGATGACGAGGATTTTGAAAAATTAGTTTTAGATAAACCAATAATTTATGATTTGGCATTGAAAAAATATGTATCAGGATTGAAAGATGATACAAATAAAACAAAAGATATAGCAGATGGAGAAAAGAGAAACTTAAGTATAACAAATGTAGATGCATTAGAGAAAAGAGAAAAAGCATCAGAAACAGCAGATGCAACATATACATTTGGATTAGATAAAGACCAAAAACCAGTAACAGTAAAAAAAGGAGACACAGTAGAATATACATTAAGAATATATAATGAAGGAAAAGAAGATGGAAAAGCAGAAAAAATAGTTGATACAGTGCCAGATGGATTAGAATTTTTACCAGACAGTGAAGTAAATAAAAAATATGGATGGCAAGAATTTGATGATTCAACCAATACTGGTTGGACAAAAGGAATAAGAACAGAGTATTTGAAAGATATAGTAATCCCAGGATTTGATGCAAGTAAAAAAGACCAAACAAATTATGATGAATCCAAAGGAACAGGAATAGACAAAGGTGTAAGCTATGCAGAAGTAAAAATAGAATTCAAAGTCGTAACAGATGAAGCTAAAAAATTAAAGAACATAGCAGAAATCACACAAGATGACGGAGATGATAATGACTCAAAGCCAAATAATAAAGATGAAAAAGAAGATGATGAAGACTTTGATGTAGTAATTCCAGACAAGGAAATAATCTATGATTTAGCATTAAAGAAATATGTATCAGGATTAAAAGATGATGCAAACAAAACAAAAAATATAGCAAGCGGAGAAAAGAGAAACTTAAGTATAACAAATGTAGACGCATTAGAGAAAAGAGAAAAAGCATCAGAAACAGCAGATGCAACATATACATTTGGAGTAGATAAAGACCAAAAACCAGTAACAGTGAAAAAAGGAGACACAGTAGAATATACATTAAGAGTATATAATGAAGGAAAAGAAGATGCGAAGGCTGAAGAAATAATAGATACAGTACCAGATGGATTAGAGTTCTTACCAAATAGCGAAATAAATAAAAAATACGGATGGCAAGAATTTAATGATTCAACAAACTCTGGTTGGACACAAGGAATAAAAACAGAATACTTGAAAAATACAGTAATTCCAGGATTTGATGCAAGCAAAAAAGATCAAACAAATTATGATGAATCAAAAGGAACAGGAATAGACAAAGGTGTAAGTTATGCAGAAGTAAAAATAGAATTCAAAGTTGTAACAGACGAAGCTAAAAAATTAAAGAACATAGCAGAAATCACGAAAGATGATGGAGAAGATAATGATTCAGAGCCAAACAATAAAGATGAAAGAGAAGATGATGAAGACTTTGATGTAATAATTCCTGAAAAAGAAATAATCTATGACTTAGCATTAAAGAAATTCGTATCAGGATTAAAAGATGAAAACAATGCAACAAAAGATATAGCAGATGGAGAAAAGAGAAACTTAAGTATAACAAATGTAGATGAACTAGAAAAAAGAGAAAAAGCATCAGAAACAGCAGATGCAACATATACATTTGGAACAGATAAAGACCAAAGACCAGTAACGGTAACAAAAGGAGATATAGTACAATATACATTAAGAATATATAATGAAGGAAAAGTAGATGCGAAAGCAGAAGAAATAGTAGATACAGTACCAGATGGATTAGTGTTCTTACCAAATAGCGAAGTAAATAAAAAATATGGATGGCAAGAATTTAATGATTCAACAAACTCTGGTTGGACACAAGGAATAAAAACAGAGTATTTGAAAAATACAGTAATTCCAGGATTTGATGCTAGTAAGAAAGACCAAACAAATTATGATGAGCAGACAGGAACAGGAATAGACAAAGGTGTAAGCTATGCAGAAGTGAAAATAGAATTTAAAGTAGCAACAGATGAAGCAAAAAACCTAAAAAATATAGCAGAAATAACAAAAGACGATGGAGGTGATAATGATTCAGAACCAAATAACAAAGATGAAAAAGAAGATGATGAGGATTATGACATAATCATTCCAAAGAAATTCGATTTAGCATTACGTAAGTTTATAACAAAAATAGATGATAAAGAAATTACAGATAGAGTACCAAAAGTTGATACATCTGATTTAGATTCAAGAAAATCAACAACAGCAAAATATGCACATACAAAAGAACCAAAAATAGTAGTAAAAGGTCAAACAGTTATATACACATTAAGAGTATATAATGAAGGAACAGTAGATGGATACGCAAACGAGATAACAGATGATATGCCTGAGGGATTAACATTTTTACCAGAAAATGATACAAACAAAGAGTATAAATGGAAAATGTATGATAAAGATGGAAATGAAACAAATAATGTAGAAAATGCAGTATCAATCAAAACTGAATATGGTTCAAAAGATAATGGAAAAGAAATAACAGCAGTACTACCAGATTTTAGCAAAGAAAAATATCCTTATTATAAAACTAATACAAATTTATTATTAGCATATGATAAAGATACTATGAAGAATGGACCAGATTATATAGATGTAAAAGTAGCATTTAAAGTAACTCAAGGCAATGTTACTAATGGAAACAAGGTTATAATTAATACAGCTGAAATATCAAAAAATACAGACCAAAATGGAAAAGACATAAAAGATACTGATTCTAAACCAGGAAATAATGATGAAAAAGAAGATGATTTAGATAAAGAATATATAGAATTGAAATATTTTGATTTATCATTATTAAAATATGTAACTCAAGTTCAAGTAACAGAAGATGGAGTAGTAAAAGAAACAAACACAGGATATAATGGAACAGAAAATCCAGAACCAATAGTAAAAGTTGAATTAAACAAAAAGAAATTAAGTAAGACAACAGTAAAATATGTATATGAAATAAAGATAACAAATGAAGGTGAAATAGAAGGATATGCAAAAGAGATAAAAGATAGAATACCAGACGGATTGGAATTCTTTGCAGAAGACAATACTCAATATAATTGGAAAGTTGAAGAAGCAGGAATAGTAACAACAGATTACTTAAAAGATACATTATTAAAACCAGGAGAAAGTGCAGTTGTACCAATTGTACTAAGATGGAAAAATTCAGAACAGAATTTAGGTCAAAAAGTAAATGTAGCAGAAATAAGCAAAGATTATAATGAGTATGGCGTACCAGATATAGATTCAACACCAAATAATAATGTAGATGGTGAAGATGACCAAGATTTAGCAATTGTAGTATTATCAATTAGTACAGGTTCTGTACCAATGTATATTGCATT
>CAKPDW010000038.1 GCA_934149115.1 uncultured Clostridia bacterium | reverse complement strand
GATGTAGTTCTAGATTGGAGCAATGGAGAAAACAACATAGGAATGAAAGAAAATACAGCAACAATAACAACACAAAATGAAGCAGGATTTAACGAAAAAGACACAACAGACAATAAAGATAAAGCAGATATTATTGTAGCAATAGGAACTGGTGAAGTACCATATGTTTTAATAGCAGCAGGAGTGTTGATTATAATGTTAGCAGTTACAGCAGGTGTATACATTATTAAACGCGTTGGCGTTGAAAAATAATTACAATTTTAGATTTCGATTAGAATGATATCTTACTGCGTTAAATTCCCTCTGAATTTCAGAGACGTACATAGATACGTTGAGAAAATTTAGGGGGAATTTGCCTTGCTAAGTTTAATTCTTTCCCAACCTGTGGACGGAAAAACTAATTGCAAAAGTGTCAAATGGTGACGGAAGAAATTGAATCTTCTCAGTTACCTTTGACACTTTTTGAATTACATTTTTGTAAAATTTTTATAAAATATTAAGCAAAAAACTGTTGAGAAATCCAAATATATGATAAAATAAAATTAGCATAATATATTTTGTTGAATATTGTATATTAGGAGCGAAAAATGAAGAAGAAGAAAAAAAGAAAAGTATTAAGTAAAAAAGAAAAAATGATAATTATAATAATAGGAACACTTGCTTTTTTACTCATTGTGGTGCTGGCAATGTTACCAACTAAAATAAAAGAAACTGGGACGAGTCCAAACGATGAAACAACTCTGGATAGAGAGTTAGAAACAGTCCAAGAGGTTGTTGAATATCTGGAAAGCACATTTATTTCGATGAAAACATCTACTGTTGATGGATATGATACAGACATATATGTTAGTTTCAAATATAATTTATTTGAAGGAAACGAATCAAAAGAGACTTATTTCAAAAACTTTTATGAAAAAATTGCAATGGTTACAAAGTTTAAAAGTTTTAGAATAATAGACGAAGATAAGGATATCACAATTGAAGTAAAATGTTCATCAAACAAGATAACAGAAGTAAAGATAAATGGAGAAACAGATTACTACAAAAATCAAGCATCAAAAAATGGTAAAAAGAATGAACTTAATGTGGAAAATGTGGATATTCCAGTAGATTCAAAGGAATTACAGGATTTGATAAATGCAAAGTGGGTAACTGCAAATGTAAATCTTGGAACAGCAGAGAGTACATATGATAAATACAAAATTTACTTTGATGAAGGATATGAAGTTAGAACAATCAAAGGAAAAGTTTATAACATAGTATTCACATCAAATTATAAAAGCAAAGTTGTTGGAGGTTATAAAGTTGGAGATAGCATTGAAAAAATAAAAAGCGAGTACGGAATATCTTATGAAGGTAGTGACATAGCAGGATATAAAACACAAAACTTCTATGCAATGTTTTCAGAAGATTCAATTTCAATCTATCCTAATAACCAATATGATTATACAGAATTTGAAAAATTAGTAGAAGAATATAATGATAAAAAAGATGCAAATGATTTTATGGACAAACTTACTGATATTTGGCCAGATTATAATGAATATAACTATGATACAAATTATGTTGAAATATATTACACTTTGAAAGGTGTCAGAATAAGTTTCGCTTCACATGATCAAGACGGAATTGAAATTTACGAAAATTATAAAGGGGACTTAAAAAGAGAAAAAACAGATTATAAAAATACATATTATAACTTAGATCAAGATTTAATTGTTCAGAGTGAAGAAAGAAGAAGATTATCAGAAATGGATTTAGCAGATGATTATGATGAAATAGAAGATCCATTATTAGCAAGTAGTAAATTTACATTACAAATGGAACGTGATAATGATGGTTATTATTATAATCTAAAAATCAATCCACGAAATAATGATTATCCCAAAAATGAATTAGATGAAACAATACGAATTAATAAATACATTTGGGCAGATGATTCCCACTTGGTATATAGCATATCAGGTGACGGAATTTATGTATATAATGCAGAAACAAGAGAAACAAAGAAATTAATAGAAGAAAATGAAGTTTTAGATATAACAGATTATGACAGACAAAATAAAATCTTAACATATGATGATAAAAAAGTAGTCATAAATTTCTAGAAAGGGGAAGAAGATGAAGCAATTAAAATTAAGATTTAAAAAGATTGTAATAATATATGTAATCATCTATATTTCAATAACTTCAATGACATCTTCCTTAGCTAGAGGGTATGATGCACAATGTGGAGAATATGCAGGACAATGGGCAAGAGATTATGTACAAAAATATGCATCAAAAAGTTCATACACTCAAACAAATCTAGGAAATTTAAAAGGTAAAGCAATATGCAAATGGAGTGGAGGAAGCGAAGGTTCAGGAACATTCTATGGATGCTGTACAGCATTTGTACAGTGGATTTTCTATAATTCATTAGGAGTCAATTTATATGACTATGGATTTGACCCATCTTCAACTACAGCATATTCAAACCTAAAAGGTGGTAATCAATATTTTGATGATGTAACAAACCAAACACTACAAGCTGGAGATATATTAATAATAAGAGGACATGCTGAAATGCATGCAGGAAATGGAGAACATGCTAACTTTGGAAGCACTCCAATGAAGATTCATCAAGAATGCGCTAAGATGACACCAGGAAGAAGCCAAAGAGGAGCAATTGCCTTAAGATTAAAAAGCTCTGTAGAGGTTAACCCAGCTGGTTCAGTTCCAGTTGATGAATTAGAGTTAGATGATGAAAATTTAAACATATATGATGACAATGGATTTATTTATACAGGTGTTGCAAAATTAGAAGGATATAAAGGTTCAGTACCATTTGGAAAATGGATTATAAAAATGTTGACAGAAATATTAGACTACATGATAGGAATATTAACATTAGGAATAAGAATCGTATTTGTAGGTTGGACAGCAATAATTGAAAGATTTGTTATAGACGGAATTGTAAATGCAATTACAGGTGAGACAAATAAAAAAGATGAAAATTGGACAGAGGATCCAGCAAATAAAGACGAAATAGATAGAGAAGTAGAAGAACAAGAAGTTCAGAATGCAATAAATGAGAAAAAATCAGAAGCAAGTGGAGATGAAAGTAATCCATATACATATATAAGCGAAGGAATGCAAGGAATAGCAGACATTGGAGGAAAAGTTCAATTAAAAACAACATCAGAAAATAATGTTACGGTCGAAAATATTGTATACAACAAAGTTCCTATATTAGATATAAACTTCTTCAATTTTGAAACAGCAGGAGGAGCAATCCTTGATAAAGACGGAATATTATACATAATAAAAGAAAATGTAGCAATGTGGTATTACATTTTCAGAACAATTGCAATAGCATTAATGTTAATAGTGTTGTTATATCTAGGAATAAAAATGACAATTACAACTGTATCAGAGAAAAAAGCAGTATACAAAGAAATGCTACTAAGTTGGATAGCAGGATTTATATTAGTATTCTCAATAAATTACATAATGTATGCAGTTATAGAATTAAATGAAACTTTTGTAAGTTGGATTATTCCAAAATATGAAGATGGAACAGAAATGTCATTATATGAAACAGTTAGGTCAAAAGCATATGAACTAAAAGCAACATCAGGATTTACAGGAATGTACATGTACATGATATTAGTATATTACGCAATCAAGTTCCTGTTTGTATATGTAAAAAGATTCTTTACAGTAACAGTGCTGGCGTTAATGTCGCCATATGTGGCAGTAATGTATTCAATTCAGAAGGTAAATAAAAATGGTAAAGGTGGAGATATATTTGCAAATTGGTTTAGGGATTTTACATACACAGTAATCTTGCAATCAATACATGCATTAATCTATACAGTATTTATTCAAACAATACTTGATTTAACACAAACTTCACTAATAGGAATATTCATGTCATTCTTGTTCTTGAACTTCATGGTTAAAGTTGAACCAACAGTTAAGAAGATATTTGGATTAACAGGTGGAAAGAATTCAGCCAAATTATCATTACCAGCAGCAGGTGCAATATTAAGTTCACCAATATCAAAGAATAACCCAATGACAAAGATTGCAAAAGCACAAGGAAAATTTATCGGAAAAACAGTAATGAAACCTGTAGGAAAAGTAGCTGGAAAAATTGCAGATACAGCAGACAAGGTAATAGATATGGCGCAAGAAAAAATAGAAGAAAAATTTGGAGACAAATTAGACAAAGTAGTGCCAGGAAGACCTGTAACACCAGCAGAAAGAAAGAAAAGAAAAGAAGAACGAAAAAAGAGAAATGCAGAAATACAAAAAGGAATTGTTATTGGAACGAAACTTGGAAAAGATATGATTTTAACATTTGCTAAAGGAGCATTAGTAATACCAATGCTAGTAGCAGAGCCAGGATTTGGAGTACAATTATTGACATCAACCCTTGATTCAGAAGAAAAATTGATGAAATCAATTGACCAAATAAAAGATGCATTAGGAAAACCTCCAAAAACAATGAAGGGAAAGAAATTCAAATTCAAAGGATTTAAACCAAAGAATAGAAAATCAGCATATAACCTAATGACTAAACTAACAAATTTAGGAATAGAATTTGATATACAAGGCGGACAGGTAATAGATAGAGCTACAGGAAGAAGCATACAATATAGAGGAGACATAAGAGCACCAAGATATGGACAAAATATGAGTGAGCTACAAAAAGCACAATTTGGAAAAATAAAATTAAATGAATTATCACAAGAACAAAGAAGAAAATTATTAACAAACCTACGTTTAAAAGATTTAACATTAGCAAGTGGAGATAAAACAATTGAAGAAATTTTAGAGCAAGGAGATATGGGTAGACTTCAAGCATATGCAGAAATTTTGGCACAAGCAAGAGAAAAAGAAAAAGATTTACAACTAGAATTTCAATCAATAACAGGAAGACTTGATGAACAAATAGCTGAAATGGAAAAAGTTAGTCCAGAGTTTGCAAAGATGCTACAAGATAAGAAAACAAAAGAATTAACAGAAACAGCAAAACTTTTATCAAAACCTTTAGCAGAAAAGGATATATTTACAGCAATGCAAAATTATCAAGCAAAAGCACCAAACTTTGATGCAAATACAGTGTCATCACAAGATGTTCAAGGAATAGTTCAAGAAATAGATGCAGTATTAGCACAAAAGGGAAGTGACATTCAAATGAGTAAAGAATTTGCTAAGAAACTTGAAAAAGAATTAACAGATAATCATAGAAAAGTGCAAGAACAAAATAAATCTATTACAGAAAAATTAAAGGAGCAAGCTCAAGCAGATATAAACAATCCATATGCAACATCAAATAGAAATGCACCTAGACAAAATTCAGAAGCAGAACACGGAAATAATGCAGGAGGCTTAAGCAATGGAAATGCTAATGCAAACTCAGCAAACCAAAGTAAAACTCCTGGAAGTGTTGGAAACTCATCAGGAAACAGTACTTTAGATAAGTTTGCAAAGACAGATATAAGCAATCAAAGCCAAAGTACAGAAACTGTTCACGGATATAGTTCAAATGAACCTAGACAAAATAGTGCAACAATGCATGGATACACTTCAAATGCACCTCAACAAAACAGCACAATGGGGGGAGAGAGTAGTATAGATAGACTTATTAAAAATATTAAAAATGCATCTAAAGGTTCATCAAGTAAAAAAACTACAAAAGCAACAAGCAGAGAATTAGATTTTGCAAGAAGATTAGATGAGTTAGAAAGATTAAGTCAACAATCAGAAGAATTAACAGGAGATGAATTATATGATATAGATGAAATACTAAGAAGACTAAAAGCTCTATAGTTCTACAAAAACTGGCAAACGACTATTACGCGAATATATACAAGAATGTAATCCTTATAATAAAATTTTCATGAGGTGAAACAAATGCCAGATTTTGTGATAAAACAGAAGAAGAAAAAGGATTATGAACAATTTACTTGTAGAATAGAATCTAAACTTCTAGAAAGAGTAAAAAGAACAGTTTTAGATTATAATTTAACATCAGTAAATGAATTTATTAATGAATGTATCAAATATTCATTAGAAAATATGAAAATCATTGAGGATGAAGATGAAATAGACGGCCAGGATTAAATCCTAGCCGTCTTAACATTGTAATCAAAAAATTACCCCCAAATAAATTCTTTTAAAGTAGAAATAATTTCTTGAAGCTTAGACATTTTTTTAGTAGCAACAGAAATTGGTAAATAAGAGCCATATTCTTTTGGAATATCAATTACTTGTCCATACTTAATAATTTGATCTTTTTTAAAATTAATATCATTCAAAATTTTAATCTTAAAATTATTGTAAAATTCATACCCCTCAGGAATAATTAAATATTTTTGAAATTCTTCTAAATCATGTTCAAATTCACGAATATCATCAAAAGAATTAACCATAGTAAATTTCTTACTGAAACATTTTTCGATTATTTCATTTTGAGTTTTTACACACAAATTAGTAATTGCTTTCTTTTTTGTTTCGACTTGACGTTGTAAAACTTTTGATTTTTTAAATGAAGAATCTGAATAGTTTAATTTTTGCATCAATTTTGATATATCATTTTCTAAGTTCAAAATTTTATCTAAAGCAAAAGATACTTCAAAAAAAGTATCAGGAGTTGAGCAACTTGTAAAAGCTCTTTCAAACATAGGTGAGCCATACAAAGTGCTAAAATACAAAGCTTCATCACCTGTGAAAAAAGTCATTTGTGAAACCAAGGCACATTCAAGAGGATAAAATTCTGGACTCTCTGAAATAAATGACATATTATAATAAGTAACTGATTCCATCTTTGGAGAAGTAGAAGTTCTGCTTGCAATAAGCTGAACAGCAGCTTCATTTAAAGCTAGACCAGTATTTTCAACCAAATCATAAAGCCCCAATTTTATCAAATTTCCTTTTTGATCTTTAAATTCCTGTAAAAAATGAATACACTCATGTATTGCAGTGACATCCATATTGTTCAAATTAAGCTTCTCATTAAAATATATAGAATTATTTCCATATACATATTTGGCACTAGAATTATCTTTCATAGTTGCAACAAACATATCTAGTCTTGATATTTGTATAAATAATTCGCTTTGAGAAAGGTGCAATTCTGGAAAAGAGTCGCATAGTTTCTCAGATATAAAGGAAGCAATTTTATTTATATGCATGGTATCGAGCTTTCTGACGTTTTCGATACCTTCCTTTTTTAATAAAAAATTCATCCCCATAATATTTTTCTCCCGAAAATCTATTTATATATAATATATTATACTAGTATTTAAAGTCAAAGCATATAACAATTTTGTTAAAAAGATGTAACAAAAAAATAACATAGTTGTCACGGGGACGTTCTTATTGACAGAGAAAATAAATACATACACAGAAAAATCATATCAAAATTTTTTCCTTTTCGTTTGCAATTAGTTTTCAAATGTCCTTATGACAACACACGAAAAGCCATTGTACCTAAGAAAACAACGAAAATAAGGCAATTTTGTAATGAAAAAGATATAATAAAAAAACATAAAGTAACATACCTTCAAGAAATCAGCCATCCGTAGGACTATAAGAATTTTAAATAAAAATATTAGAAAATAAAGGACTTGAAAAAAAATATATTTTATCTAAAATTTAAGTATATTAAAAAGGAGAAAACGTATATGAAGAAGAAATTAATTCCAGCTGTTATAGCAGGAGTAACATTACTGACAATCCATTCAAATGTCAAAGCAATGGAACTCTCAGAAAATGCAGAATTAAATCAAATAGTAAGCGATAATGGACAGCAAATAAATATTCAATATGAGCCAATAACAAACAAATCATTAGGAACAAGATTTTTAGGAAACCTAATTTCAAAATTGGCCAAATCGAATATAGGAGCAGCATTGCCGACCTCATATACACCAACATTTAAGTCAAAACTAAACGTAAAAAATCAAATTGCAAACGGCAAAGACACATATGAATGTTGGGCAAATGCACTAGCTTCTGCATTTGAAGCATACAACTATGTAAAAAACACAACTGACAAAGGAGCCGAATATTCAGCAAGACACATAAATTATTCGAGTGGTAATGTATTTTCAGATAAAACGATAACTGAAAATGTTTATAATAGAAACGTTACAACAGCAACAGGCGGAAACTTTCTAATGGGATGGAATTATTCAACAAACGGACAAGGGCCAGTAAAAGAAAGCGATATGTCATCAAAAAATGCACTTATAAACATAAAATCAACAGATTTAAAAACAACAAACGGAAAACAAAAAGACTTAAAAAATTACATAGAATATCCAGCAGTATACAAACAAGTGCAAAGCAATGGAAGCATTAAATATTATAATAGTTTCAATTATGACACAGCAACATTTTCAGAAGAAATATCAGACATATCAACATACAGAAATGCAATAAAGCAACAAATAAAAAGTAATGGAGGAGTGCTAGCACAAATCTATCAAATAGATAAAGACAAAGACGTATATGTTCCAACAGTAAAAATCAATGGTAAAATACCATCAGTAAATCATGCAGTGTTTATCATAGGATGGGATGATAATTACCTACCAGAAAATGATGATATAACAATACCAGTTGGAAAAACGTGGCCACATAAAGGAGCATATATCGCACTAAATTCATACGGCTCAAGCAATTATTATGATGGCTATATATACATTTCATATGATGATTTTTATGTAGAACAAGCACTTACAGGAATTCAAAAAGCAGACACATCAGAATATAATCATGCATATGTACATGATGAATTAGGATGCACAAATGAAATAACAGCATCACAAAGCTATTCAATTGTAAACATATTTGATAAACAAACAAGTAAAACAGAAAAACTAACAACAATAGGAATTCCATCATATAGAGACCAACAAGCAACAGTATATTATACAGATAAATTCGGTTCAGATGGAAAGCCAACACAATTCCAAGTTTTGAAAAAAAACATTGACATAGGAATAGGATTCACAAGTGTAGATATAAGCAACGCAAATATAAGCAATAATAAATTTGCAATCTGTGTAACTTACAGCAACACAGGAGGAAAAGTAGGAGTCCCAGTAGAAACAACACATTCAGACGGATTATACAAATATGCAACAGTCAAATCAGGAGAAAGCTACATAGTATACACAAATCCACAAACAGCTGAATTTGATAATACAGCATCATCATACAATTATGATGAATTGAAATATGGAACAGAATTATTAAATGCAGGAATCAGAGCATACACAGTAGAAGAAAACGGAGGGCAACCTGCAGACGCAACTATTCAAAGTGATACATATACGATAAAAGATAGTATGGTAACAAGAGTGCCAGTAAATACAACAATAGATGAGTTTAAAAAAGCAATAAAAGTAAATGGAACATACACAATTGTAGATAAAGATGGAAAAACAGCAACAACTAAATTAGTTAGAACAGGATATAAAGTAAAAGTTGGAACAAAAGAATATGAAATTTCAGTAATAGCAGATATATCAGGAGCAGGAGGAGACCATTATTCAAGAGCACTGGATTTAGCCAAAATACGTGCACATATTGTTGAGAAAAAAGGTTCAATCCTAACAGGTGTTAAATTAGAATCAGCAGATATAAACGGAAACGGAAGGGTAGATGCCGTAGATTTATCAAAAATGAGAGTATATAGTGTAGAATAATAACGAAAAAAGGTTGACGTAATACAGAAAAAACGATATAATAATCTATGTAAAGGAGAAATTTGAATGGAAAGAAAAAAAATTGTAATTACATTGTTTACTATTTTGGTGTTATCATTCTTAATGGTAGGAAAAGCATTTGCAGCGAATTCATATTCAGCTACATTAACACCAAATAATTCAAAAGTTTCAAAAGGATCAGAAGTAAAGGTAACATTAAAGTTATCAGGAATAAAAGTAGATGGAGGATTAAATTCATTAATAGGAACATTAAAATTTGATGCTGACATCTTAACATTTGTTGAAGCAAAAGGATTAAATGGTTGGACAGCTACATATAACGAAGACAGCAACAAAGTAGCAATTGATAGTGGAGATGCAACAACAGAAGATAAAGAAATAGCAACATTTACATTTAAAGTAAGTGAATCAACTAGTGCATCAACAGCAGCACTACAATTTGTAAATATATCAGGAGGAAATTCATCATTAGATCAAGAAGAAACAATATCTGATGTAACAACAAACATAGGTATAACAAATTCAATTGCACCATCACCATCAGACAATGGAGATGACAACAGTGGAGATAATAATACACCAACTGAAAGTCCAAGCACAAACAACACATCAAATAACACCACAACAAATAATACAAACAATAAAACAAATAACAATACATCAAATTCTTTAGTAAACAATGCAGGAGAAAACCTAGCTAATGGTACAACAACAAAAAATGAAGCAATGCCATACACAGGAGCAGAAACATTTGTAATTCCTATGCTTGCAGTAATTGCAACACTAGCAATTGTTTCATATGTAAACTATAAGAAAATTGATAAAAATTATTAATAAAATTTTTTTACAACTCCCAAGAGAGTTGTTTTTTTTTGCATTTTTGTTATATAATAATAGCTATGAAAAAATAATAAGGATGTAATTAAATGGTTAAGAAATTATTAGTAACAGAAAAGCCAAGTGTAGCAATGGAATTTGCAAAAGCACTTAAAATAAATACATCAAGGAAAAACGGATACCTTGAATCAGATGAATGGATTATCACATGGTGCGTAGGACATCTAGTAACAATGTCATATCCAGAAAAATATGATGAAAACCTAAAAAAATGGAGACTAGACACATTACCATTCATTCCAAAAGAATGGAAATATGAAATAATCCCACAAGTCGAAAATCAATTTAATGTCATAAAAACATTAATGAATAGAGAAGACATATCTGAAATTTACAACGCAGGAGACTCTGGACGAGAAGGAGAATATATTCAAAGATTAGTATTCATGATGGCAAAACCGAATCCAAAAGCAGAAATGAAAAGAGTATGGATTGACTCACAAACAGAAGAAGAAATTATCAAAGGAATAAGAGAGGCAAAAGATTTAGCGTATTATGATAGTTTAGCAGATTCAGCCTATCTAAGAGCGAAAGAAGATTATTTAATAGGAATCAATTTCTCAAGGTTATTATCTATTATTTTTGGAAGAAGATTAGCAAAAGAACTTAATGAAGAAAGAGTATCAATATCAGTAGGTAGAGTAATGACATGCGTTCTAGGAATGGTAGTTGTAAGAGAAAGAGAAATAAGAAATTTTAAGAAAACAAAATATTATAAAATATCAGGAGAATTCGGAGAAGAACAAAGCTTCAAAGCAGATTGGAAAGCAGTAGAAGGTTCAAAAGTCTATGAAGCACCACAGCTATATAATGAAACAGGATTTAAGAAAAAAGAAGTAGCAGAAAAATTTATAGAAACATTGAAAAACAAAGAAGCAATAATAGAAAATGTAAAGAAAACAAAACAAAAAGAAAATCCACCATTACTATTTAATTTAGCAGAAGTGCAAAATGAATGTACAAAAAGATTTAAAATAAAGCCAGATGAAACACTTGAAATAATACAAGAACTATACGAAAAGAAGTTAGTAACGTACCCAAGAACAGATGCAAGGGTACTATCAACAGCAATAGCAAAAGTTATTTCAAAAAATTTAAACGGATTAGCAAAAGGATGTAAAAATCCAGAAATACAAGCAATTTTAACAAAAATGTCAACAGAAAAATATAAGACAGATTTAACAAAAACAAAATATGTAAATGACTCAAAAATAACAGACCATTATGCTATAATTCCTACAGGACAAGGATTTGAGAATTATGATAAATTATCAGATTTAAAAAAGAACGTATACATTTTAATTGCCAAAAGATTTTTAAGTATATTCTATCCACCTGCAGAATACAACAAAATTGCAGTGACAATCAAAATAGATAATGAAGTATTTTTTGCAAATGAAAAAGTATGTGTAAACAGGGGATATCTTGATGTTATAAAAGGTGAAGCTGAGGAAAAAGAAAGCAATATGGACATATTGAAAAAGCTAAAAAAAGGTGAAAAAATAGCAGTAAAAAATATTGAAACAAAAGAAGCGGAAACATCACCACCAAGCAGATATAACTCAGGCTCAATGATATTAGCGATGGAAAACGCAGGAAAACTTATAGAAGATGAAGCACTTAGAGAGCAAATAAAAGGTGCAGGAATAGGAACAAGTGCAACAAGAGCAGAGATAATGAAAAAGTTAGAAAGAATAGGCTATATTGCGATTAATCCAAAAACTCAGATAATTACACCAACTCAGAAGGGAGAAGCAATTTATGATGTCGTATTTGCATCAATGCCAGATATGTTGAATCCTGAATTGACTGCAAGCTGGGAGAAAGGATTGGATATGGTGGCTAAAAAGGAAATTGGCCCTGATGTGTTTATGGAGAAGCTGGAGAAGTATGTTAGGGGGAAGGTTGGTAAGCTGGTTTGGCGATGAGATGGATTTTGATTAGAATGATATCTTACTGCGTTAAATTCCTCCTGAATTTCCTCAACGTACCTTTGTACGCCTCCGGAATTCAGGGGGAATTTGCCTTGTAATATAAACATTCTAATCAAAATCAGCGCGTTGAAAAATAATTACAATTTTATCGTCGTCAAAGAAAATCAAAAACGCGGTCACGTATCCACATACGCTCCCTTGCCTTTTGGATTCTCTTTTCCTTGTTAAGTTTAATTCTTTCCCAACCTGCTGACATGGCGTTGAAAAATAATTACAATTTTATCGTCGTCAAAGAAAATCAAAAACGCGGTCACGTATCCACATACGCTCCCTTGCCTTTTGGATTCTCTTTTCCTTGCTAAAATTTAATTCTTTTCCAACCTGATGACATGAGAGAGTTATTGCAAAAGTGCCAAATGGTGACGGAGAAAGTTTGACAGAAAAAAATGAGCTACCTCTTATATCCGTAAAATTGTGTGGATTTGGTTGGGTTGAGTTAGCTTTTTGGTTGTTGAGTGATATTTTTGTGGATAATTTTTGAATGTATTGAAAATATGGAGTTTACAGTGTTTTCCAAAATGATGTTCTGTGTTAATTATCCCTAGGAAAACCACGTTTTATGTAATCTAAAAGATATTAAAAAGATATATTAAGTAATAAAAAATAAAAATAAACTTGAAATCTCGCTAATAGCGGGATTTTTTGTCGAATTTTGTCATTTATGTCATATTAATTATTAATAATATAAAAAAACTTCCATTGACGATTAAATATATATATCTAAAATATATTTATATTTAATATAAGGAGTTTTAGATATGTTGAAAAAGTTGAAAGAGAAATTATCAAAGAAAAGAATTATTACAATTGGAATAGCACTTATTGCAATTATAACAACATTAGTTGCTATTTTGCTTAACCAACCTGAAACACGAACTAAAAAGAAAAGAGTTTCTGCAGATTCAGAATTGGCAAGGGCTATGACATATGACCAATTTGCAGATGGAGATGAAAA
>CAKPDW010000037.1 GCA_934149115.1 uncultured Clostridia bacterium | reverse complement strand
AATGTTCCATCCATTACTCTTACATATGCTACTGCACCTTTGTAATTATCATAATATGAATCAAATATTAAACATTTGGCTTTTGCATTTTCATCACCTTTTGGTGCTGGTAAATCTGTTACAATTCTTTCTAATACTTCTTCTACATTTAGTCCAGATTTAGCTGAAATACATGGTGCATCCATTGCTGGAATTCCTATTATATCTTCTATTTCTTCTTTTACTTCTTCTGGTCTTGCATTTGGTAAATCTACTTTATTTATAACTGGTATTATTTCTAAGTTGTTGTCTAATGCTAAATATACGTTTGCTAGTGTTTGTGCTTCGACTCCTTGACTGCTGTCTACCACTAGAATTGCCCCTTCGCAAGCTGCTAGACTTCTTGATACTTCATAATTAAAATCTACATGCCCTGGTGTGTCTATTAAATTTAATTCATATGTCTTACCATCTTTTGCTGTATAATTCATTCTTACTGCTTGAGATTTTATTGTTATTCCTCTTTCTTTTTCTATATCCATATTGTCTAGAACTTGGCTTTCCATTTCTCTTTTGGTAAGCACTCCTGTCATCTCTATTAGTCTGTCTGCCAGTGTTGATTTTCCATGATCTATATGAGCTATTATGCTAAAATTTCTTATTCTCTTTTGATTGTCTTCCACGTACTTTCTCCTTATTCCAATTTTCCTTATTTTATCAAATTACTGTTTCTTCTGTCAATTAGGACGGTTGCATTCAATATATTTTTTCAAATTGAACACAACCGCCCTTTTATTTAAAACTTATATTATAAACCATATTGCTCCTGATGGTAATGCATACCAAATCCACATAACTGCAATGAATAATTCCAAATTGCTTCCTTCTACGTGAACTGGTTCAAAGTTATCTTTTAGTGTATTTCCTATACCTTTTACTCCTGGTATATTTACCTTTTTTATTTTTTCGAAAAATTCTTTTACTTTATCTATTCCTTTGTCTACTAATGTTCTGTTTTCTGGTATTTCATCTACGTATGAAACTCTATATTCATCTATTTGTCCTACTGAATATAATAGTTTAAATTTTCTTTCTTCTCCTGGTTGCATATTTTCAAAGGCTAGATATTTTTCTTGCATTAATTTTCCTTTATAATATGAATCAACTTTTACATATTGTTTTTCTATTACTTTATTTGAATTGTTTTTTACAGTTCCTGTGAAATATGCTTGTCTCCTGTTGGAATCTGCTCTATCAATATTTATTTCAAAACCGTTATTTGCTTGCTCCATTTTTATATTTTCTTTACTTACATCTTGATATGAATTTCTTATCATCATATCTGCCGCAAAATTTGAGAAAAAGTAAAATAATATAATCATTAAAGCATATGTAAAAAACGTTCTCATTCTTTTCATAGCTTCCTCCTCTTTTTTCCCTTTTTTCAACTATTTTTATTATACTACACTTTACATAACTTGTAAATACACGTTTTTTTTTACATTTTTCTATCATTTTATTTCTATTTTCTGGTTTAAGTATATTGAATATATAAATGCTTTTTTTACTTTTTTATTTAGTGATTCCTCTAATGCTTTTTTATATATTTTTAACTGAACTTCATATTTTTTTACAAGTTCTTCTGCTGAATCTTTTGTATAATCTGTTTTATAATCTACTAATATTATTTCATCATTTTTATTAATGTAATATAAATCTATTATTCCCTGTACTAATATATTTTCAGAATTTTCTGTATTATATATCTCTTTTGTATTTGCATATGTATAAAAAGGTACTTCTTTATGAATTTCTTTGGCATCTTTTATAGATTTTATAAATTCTGAATTAATCATTTTGTATATTTTTTCTTTGTCTATTGTTTCTTTTTGTTCTTTTGTTATTAAATTCTTTTTTTGCAAATTTTCTATAAAATCTTCAAACTCTTCTTTATCATAACTTTTTCTAAAATCTAGTTTTTGTAATATTAAATGTATTATTGTTCCTTTTTCTGCAGAAGATATTTTTGCATTTTCTATCATAAATTTAGGTTTTATTTCTAATTGTTTTTGATATTTTTCTTCTTGATTTTTCAATTCTTTTATCTTGGTTACGCTCATTTTGCTTTGTATATTTGTTACATCTTCATATTTATATTTCCAATTTAATATTTCTTCGATTTTCTTGTAATCTATATCTTCTTCATTTATTAATTCTTTTTGTTTTGCTTCTTCTGTTTCTTCTTCTGTTAATATTTCTTTTTTATTTATTTTTCTAAGAGTTATATGATTTTCTATGTCTTCATGATTTAAATAAGCAAGCTCAATCCAATCTAAGTAACTTAAATATTTTTTAAGTAGTAAATGGTTTATTTTTCCATTTTCTTTTTCATGTATTTCTACTAATTCTTTCTTTTGTTCTATTGATTTTTCAAAATCTTTTTCTACTCCTGTTATTATTAATTTTTCTTTTGCTCTTGTTAATGCTACATAAAGAATTCTCATTTCTTCTGCAATTGATTCTTCAGCTGTTTTTATTTTTATTGCTTCTTTTGTTGCTGTTGTATATTCAATTTTTCTTTCATTATTTATATACTGCATTCCGAAGCCTAAATCTTGGTGTAATAGTATTGCTTCGTTTAACTCTCTTTGATTAAACTTTTTATCTGCTCTTGAAATTATTGCAACTGGGAATTCTAGTCCTTTACTTTTATGAATACTCATAATTCTTACGACATCTTCATTTTCTCCGATAAGTTTTGCTGAAGCCAAATCACTATTACTTTGTTTTATTTTTTCTAAATATCTTATAAAATTGAATAGTCCTTTAAAACTTATTCTTTCATAGTCTTTTGCTCTGTCTAATAACATTTTTAAGTTTGCTTTTCTTACTTGTCCATTTGGCATTAATCTTACATAATTATAATAATCTGTTTCATTATATATTTTTAGGATAAACTCGTTTAGTGGTAAATATTTTTCTTCTTCTCTCCACTCTTTTAATTGCTCTACAAATTTTTTGACTTTATTTTTTAAATTTTCATTTATTTCTTTTGATATCATTGCTTCTTTTAAAGAATCATAGAAACTTCCTTCTTTTTTTGTTAATCTAATTTCTATTAACTCATTATCTGTGAAATTTCCTATTATAGATCTCATTACTGTTACTAATGGAATGTCTCTATATGGATTATCTATTATTTTTAATAAAGATGTTATTGTTCTAATTTCTATTGATTCTAAATAATTTTCAGCCTGATCACTAAATACTGGTATTCCTAGATTTAATAATTCTTTTTCAAAGATATTAGCTGTATTTGCTGTGGCCCTTAATAAAATTACAATATCTCTATATGTTATATTTCTGTATCCTTTTTTTCTATCATATACTTGATATTTTGAATCTATTAGTTGTTTGATTCTACTTGCAACAAATTTTGCTTCTACTTCTGCTTTTTCAAGTAATTCTGCTTGTTCGTTTTCTTCTGATTCTTCATCAACTTCTTCTTTTAAATCTATTATATTGAGTTCTGTTTTTCCTGCATATTCTACTTCTTGTTCTGGTTCTTCATAATTTGCTCCTAAATTCAAGTATTCACTTTCATTATATTCTATTTCTCCAAAACTTTTTCTCATTATATCTTCAAATATTAAATTAGTTGTATTTAATATATTTTCTCTACTTCTAAAGTTTTTAAATAGTTTAATTTTTTGTCCAAGTTCATTTGGTTCGTCTCCATAATTTTCATATTTATCTAAAAATAATTCTGGTTTTGCTTGTCTAAACCTATATATACTCTGCTTTACATCTCCAACCATAAATATATTTTCATTGTTTGATACTGATGTTAAAATATATTCCTGAACTAAATTACTGTCTTGGTATTCATCAATTGCGATTTCTTTAAATTTTGCTTCATATTTTTTTGCTACTTCTGTTTTTTGGTATTTTCCATTTTCATCTTTCTGTAATAATATTTTTAGTGCATAATGCTCAATATCACTGAAATCCATTATATTTTTGCTTGATTTTTTTTCTGTAAATTTTTCTGTGTATTTTATTACGACTTCTTTTATTTTTTCTAGTATTGGATACATTTGCTTAATATCTTCTATTGCTTCTTGTGTTGTATATCCAAATGTTATAGGTGTTATCTTATTTATTCTTTTCTTTACATTATCTCTTGCTTTTTTTGTTTCTTCTTTTAAGTTACTTATTATTTTTTTGTCTGATGGCCATGTTTTGAATTTTAAATTTTGTGCAATTTGATACGCTGTATCCCAATTGTTTAAATTTTGTTTAAGAAATTTTAATTGATTTATATCATCTGCAATAACAAGTGAAAATTTTGCTAATTCTGTTATTCTATCTAATTGTTTTTTACAACCTTCTAATACTTGAATTGCATTTAATAATTCATCTTCATAATTTCTTAATATGATTTTTCCCCATTCGGTTTCTGCAAAATTAGTTACATCTTTTGGATTAAACTTTTCTGTTTTTTCTTCTAGCCAATCTTCTGGGAATGGTGCACTTTGTATGTATTTATGAATTTTTAAAATAATATTTTTCAAATTCTCATCATCTTTATATCCTGCATATAACTCAATTAATTTATTAAAATCTTCATCATTTGCTAAGTACAAATCTTCAAAAGTTTCTTCTATTGCTTCTTGTTTTAATAGTTCTAATTCTGTATTATCAGCTATTCTAAAATTAGATGATGCTCCTATTTCAAAAAAATTGTTTCTTATTATATCTAAACAAAATGAATCTATTGTACATATACTTGCTTTATTAAGTAATACTATTTGCTTTCTTAATCGTTGATTTAGTGGGTCTTCATCAATTTTTTGGTATAAAGCATTTAGTATTCTTTCTCTCATTTCTGAAGCTGCTGCATTAGTAAATGTTACAACTAATATTTTATCTATATCAACTTTTTCATCTATAATTTTTCTGATTATTCTTTCTACTAATACTGTAGTCTTTCCGCTTCCGGCAGCAGCTGCTACTAATATGTTATTACCTTTTTGAGTTATTGCACTTAATTGTTCTGGTGTCCATTTAGTTCCCATTATTTATATTCCTCTCTTTATTTCATTAGTTTTTTCATTAATTCTTCAATTGCTTTTTTCTTCTCTTTTGTTTCTGCTTTATCTATTATAAATTTATCATTTTCTTTTATTACAACATCCCCATCTTTTATTTCACTTGGAAATAAGTTTTTAGGGAAATTCTCCATTGCTTTACTTTCTTGGTTTTCACAAATTACGATATCATTTTCTATTCTATCTATTATATATTTCATTTTTTTCAAAACCTTTCTCTTAGTTTCTTTGATATTATATCAGTCTTTCTTAAATGTTACAATAATATTTAAGGATCTTAACAAGCGTTAAGATCCTATGCTTTTTAGTCCTTATATAATACGACATTTTCTAGTACAGTAACAGGAACTGTTTGAAATCCCATTTCTTTTGCTACTTGATATGCTGTAGCTCCTTCAAGTACATAATTATTTTTTGAAATTACTATAGTTCTTGGCAACTTGTGATATTTTTGAGCAAATTTAACCATTCTTTGAAACTTTCTACTACTCTTTTTCTGTAATTTAAAATTAATCTTTAAACTGTCTAGTTTGCTGTATTCTACCCATTTATTTGGTAGGTCAAACCATTCTTCTGTTGAGCAATACTTTTTTGCCCGTTTCTTTTCAACTGTTTTTTGATAGAATTTCTTTTTATCTTGAGCTTTAGGTATTTTTCGCCAGATAGCATATTCATACTCGTTCATATTTGTTTTTGTGCTATTACAATTTGAACATGCTGGCTCAAGATTACTTGTAATTGTCATTCCTCCAAAATCTGTTGGAAACAAATGATCAATTGTTATTTTTTTAGGATTTACTTCTCTTTTGCAAAAATAACATTGTCTTTTTCCTTTTAACAAGTATGTTATTTCTATCATTAGTTCTTCAAATCCCCAAGTTCCATGGATTTCTAATATTCCGTTTTTTACAATTACATATTTATTCCGTCCGGACTCTTTGTAAAACATTTGTGGTAATTCTATAATCATATGAATCCCTCCTAATGTATATCACAAGTTGTTTTTATACTATCATGATTTTTTATTAAAAGCAACATTCTTTTTAAATATTTTAGCCCCAGCAATTGCTAGGGCTTTTAATATTAAATAATTATTTTTATTCATAAGCTACTACGTTTTCTAGTATTATTACTGGTATGCTTTCTAATTCAAGGTCTTCACATACATCATATACAATTTTCCCATCTAACAGAACATTGTTTCTTGATACTACTAATATTCTTGGAACTTTCTCATACTTTTTTATGAAATTGTAAATCTTTTTATAAGTTTTTCCAGTTTTAATTTTTTTCTTTTCTAAACTATAAATATTACTTAAACTTGTATAAGTTATCCATTCTTCTGGAACATCAAATGTTCGCTTAATATCACTACTAAATTTTCTTGCTACTTTACTTTGGGTTATTTTTACATAATATTCTTTTCTTCTTAATGAATCTCGTATACTCCTCCATTCATTATATTCTTGTTCATTCATATCTGCTTTTTCATTATTACACCGTTTGCATGTTGGAACTAAATTGTTTGGTACTGATATTCCTCCATATGCTTCTGGGAAAAGGTGATCTATTGTAACTTGCGAATCATAAATTCTTTTTTTACAATAATAACATTTTTCTTTTCCTTTTATTTCATATGCTATATCAACCATTAGCCGTTTAAAATTCCAAAAGCCATGAATTTCAAGAATACCATTTTCTACTTTAACATACTTATCCCGTGTTATTTGTTTATAAAATTTTTCTGGTATTTCTATAATCATATAAACACCTCCTATCATTGATTTTTTTAGTTTATCATCATTTTTAATTAAAATCAATGTTTAAGAGTCATCCGATTATGGATAATTATAGGTTAGTCAAAATTATTTTTTTGCATTATTGCTTTTTATTGTTTTGTATAATATAATTTTATATTATTTATAGAAAGGATTTGAATTATGACTTCTTTTGATTTATCTATTTATCAATTTATAATGTCAATTTTTAAGCCCACTTCTGCAATGACTTTAATAATGAAGTTGATAACCACTCTTGGTTCTACTATTGTTATTATTACAGGAATTGCATGTGTTGCTATATTAATAAAAAATAAAAAATATTTCTTTATTTTTGCAATTTCTTGTTTATTTGGTACTATTTTAAATAATTTATTAAAAATAATTATACGAAGACCTCGACCTTCTGAAACAATGCTTTTGACTTCTGAATCTTCATATAGTTTTCCTAGTGGTCATACTATGATTTCAACAATTTTTTATGGGTTAATTATTTACTATATTATAAAAAATATTAATAATAAAAAATTAAAAAATTTTCTAGTTGGTATTCTTTCTATTGTTATTTTCTTTGTTGGAATTAGTAGAATATACTTGGGTGTACACTATGCTACTGATGTAATTGCTGGCTTTATCATAGGATTAATTTATTTAATTGCCTTTATTAAATTTCTTAAAAAGAAAAAAATCGCTTGATAATTTATATAGAAAAATGAAAACAGGAATAATCCTGTTTTTTATTTTTCCCAATATGCTGTTGGGTTCACATTATTTTCATCTTTAATCATTTCAAAATGCAAATGTGGTTCATCTGCTATTTCAAATGCTGCATTATCTCCAACTGACCCTAGTATCTGTCCTTTGTCTACTGTTTGTCCTTCACTTACAAATTCTGCTGTTTGTAAATTTGAATATATGGTTTTAAATCCATTTTCATGTGTCACAGTAACTGTTAATCCATATCTTGGATCATTTTTTATTGATTCTACTTTTCCAGCTTCAGAAGCAACAACTGAGCTTCCTTTTTCTGCTTTTATATCTATTCCTAAATGAACTGTCCATTCTTGTAGTGTTTCAGAATATGTTAGATTAGAATCTGAAAAATCTTTTAATATTTCTCCTTTTACTGGAACAGAAAAATGTAATTCTACTGGTTTTTTTTCTTCAACTTTTGGTGTTGGTGTGGTTTTCACTTCTTGTGTTTTCACAACATTCTCTGTTTTGGGAGTGGCTTCTGTATTTGATGTATTTATAGCAATTTTCTCTGGCTCAGTATTTTCAGCTACTTCATTAATACTTTTATCTTCTGATGTACTAACCATTGTTGCATCAAAGTTATCTTCTGTTTGCATTTGCGCAATTCTATCATTTGCTTCTTTTTTAGCTTTGTATCCTGATAATGCAAAAATAAAAATTAATAATAATGTTAATGCTCCTACTCCTAGCATATAATATATTTTTTTCCTGTCTATTTCTTGACTTTTATATCTCTTTCCTCTACTCATACTCTCCTCCTATATCTTTTATTTATTACAAGTATTTCCATATTTTGAGTATTTATACAGGTGAATTATAAAATTTCAAATTTGTACCTTATATTAATTTCCGATTTTCTTCTACTTTTTCTATTTCTATATCTTTAAAAAAATGTTTTATTATTTCTTGGTAATTTTCCCCTTGCTTTGCTAGAGTATTGCTACCTGTTTGGCTTAATCCTACTCCATGTCCATATCCTATTACTTTAAATTTTATTTTGTTATCTATAATTTCATATGTAAAATTAGATGATTTTAAACTAAATATTTTTCTTGCTTCTACTCCTGAAATATTTTTATTTCCAATTTTTATTGTTTTTATTCTTGAACTTTCTGTATATTCCAAAATCTCAATACAATTTGGTTCTTCCCAATTTATTAAAAAATCTTCATAGTTTTGCTTCATTTTTTCTGTTAATTCTTCTTTGGTATATTCTACTTCTGAATAATACTGACTATACTCATCTTCTCCACTTGTTTCTACTACTTGTAGATATGGAAAATTACTTCCACCCCATACGTTTATTGGAATTTCTGTTGTTCCTCCACTATTAGAATGAAAAAATGCATCTATTGGTTTTCCTTGATATGTAATAATTTCTCCTGCTGTTGAATAGACTGCTGTCTGTAACTTCTCCCATTTTTCTTCTTGATTTTCTCCCCAACTTTCAAACCTTTTTTCCTTAGAAACCCATGCTTGACAACATGCACTATTATCACATATATCAGCATTAGTATGTTTATGACTATTTTCAATTTGGTATAATGTATATGTTCTTGCCACAGTTGCCTGTGCTTTTAATGCTTCTAATTCATAATCTACTGGCATTTCTGCTGCAACTACATTAACCAAATAATCATCTAATTCGAGTGTTTCAACAATATTATCACTATTATGTAATAAATTAATTTCTTTATATTTTACACCTAAGTCTAAACTTGGTTTTTCAACATTAATTTCTATTCTTTGTGTATCATCATTAATTTGAAATTCTTGTGTAAACCACATTGGCAATATTATGAATGCACCTATGGTAAATACGAAAAAGAAAGTTACATAGTGATTACTTATTTTTTTTATTATGTTTTTCACAGTTTCTCCTTTATGTTTCCTCTCATTTTTAATAAAATTCTCTTTTCAATCCTTGAAACCTGTACTTGGCTAATACCATACTTTTCTGCTATTTGGCTTTGCGTTTTATTGTAAAAATATCTTAATATTATTATGTTTTTTTCTTTTTCCTCTAATTTATTTAATTCTTCTTTTAATATCAAATTTCTTATTGTTTCATTTTCATGACTTTCAACTTTAATTTTATTAAATAAAGTTGTTTCTTTTCCATCATCAAATTCTTCATCAATTGATTTTATTTCTCTTTCTGTTTCTAATGCTAATATTATATTTTCTTTGCTTTCTTTTAATTCTTCTCTTATTTTTTCTATTGTTAATTCTTTTCCTTGTTTTTCATATTGCTTTTTTAACATTTCGATTTTTATGTTCAAATCTTTTAAACTTCTACTCACTTTTACCATACCATCATCTCTAAAATGTCTTTTAATTTCGCCTATTATGTATGGTACTGCAAATGTAGATAATTTTACATTATATTCTGGATTAAATCTTTTTATTGATTTTATTAATCCCACCGCACCTATTTGAAATAAATCTTCTGTTTCATATCTACTATTTTTAAATCTTTTTACTATACTCCATATTAATCTTGAATTTTTTTCTACAATATTATTTAGCATTTCTTGATTTCCTGCTTGTGCTTCTAGGATTTCTTCTATTGTAGTTTCATACAAAATTAATTCTCCTAACTATCTAATAAATTTTGCTCTTGTCTTATAATTTTTTTCATAGTTATTTTTGTTCCTAAGCCTACTATGGATTCAATTTTTAAATCATCCATAAAGCTTTCGACTATTGTAAATCCCATTCCTGATCTTTCTAATTCTGCTTTTGATGTATATAGTGGCTTTCTTGCCATTTCTATATCTTCAATTCCTTTACCTGTATCTGATACTTCAATCGTTATGCAACAATCTTCTATGTAACTATGTATTTTTATTATTTCATCAGCTGAATCATACGCATGTATTATTGCGTTTGTTACAATTTCTGATACAGACGTTTTTATATCTGATATTTCTTCAATTGTTGGATCAAGTTGAGATGCAAATGCTGCAACAGTAATTCTTGCAAAAGACTCATTGCAAGATTTATTTAAAAATTCTAAATTCATTTCATTATCATACTGATTTTTCATTTTCTTCTTCCTCCTCTATTATTGGTATTATTTTTAATACTCCTGTCATTTCAAATATTTTTCTTATGTTTGGTTTTACATTTTTCATTTCCAACTTTGCTCCAACCATTGACGCCGTTTTGTAGCGTCCTATAACCATTCCGATTCCGGCACTATCCATAAAATAAACGTTATTAAAATCAAAAACAACTGTTTTAGGACTACGTCTCTGAATTTCATAATCTGCATTCCTCCTTAATATTTCAGCCATGTGATGATCAATTTCTTCCTCAATCTCCAGATTTAGGAGCTTGTCCTTTTCATCAAATTCTACTTTCATATACTCCTCCGCTATTAACTTATATTAGTTATATTCTGTTTTTTCCTTTATTTTCCCTTTGACGAAATATGGGAGATTATCGACATTTTTCGACACTTCAAATTGCATAAAATGATTTATTTTAATTTGGCTTCTTTGCTAGTGTAAACTTATATTGAGTTACTTAGGTTATGAAAAGAGCCATCCTATTATGGATGGCCCTTTCGGAGAGTTTAACAATTTTTACTTATCTTCCAGATACTGCAAACAGCCAAACAGAAACTCAGCATTCTTTAATCTTCTTTTTCGCAACTTCATAACAGGACCAAACACTTCATCAATCATTTGCTGATTTTTGACATTGCAAATATATTGTACTACATATCTTATTGAACGCTCCACAGCTGTTGTCGTTATATTGAATTTAATTGCAATAGCAGGATATAATGATTTCGTTATTCCTAAATATTTAGTACTGTGTTGATTTTCTGCTAAATAAACAATTGAATATACAATATATTCATACCCTTTGAAGTTTGCAAAGATTCCAAATTCTTTCAGTAATTCTTTTACCTTTTTTGGAGTTACTTTTTGGTTTTCTGCTTTTTCTTCAGCAACAACAATTTTTTCTACTTCTGTTGTTTCTGCCAAAGCACTAGATTTTACATCTTCTGTCAAGATTCTCTGCAGTTCTGTCAATGAATTCTTCATTTCCTCTGCAATTTTGATAATCCGCTTTTTTTCTTCATTTGTCATATTAATTCTCCTTTTCTAAAAAAAAATTGACAGTTTACATAAAAATATTATCACAATTTATAAAATTTGTCAAAGCCTACTGTTTCTAGCAATACAGTATTTAAGATTTTTTGACATATTTTTCTTATCGTGATATCATAATAAGAAGAACACATTAATTATGCTTATTTTATAAAGGAGGTCAACTACATGAAATTATATCATCCCTTTACTAATGATTCAAAAAGTCTAGAAGCTATTAGAAAGCAGTTTGATAATGTACCACAACATTGGATTAACAGAATGTCACGGTATAATTGGAAAATAGCTATCGTTGACGAACTGTATGATGAAGATAATGGAGATTCAATTCTATTAAACGTTGCTTGTAAGGAATTAACTATCTATTTGAATATTTCAATGCCAAATGCGTTACTCAACGGAATATACAAATGCGTTGCTGGATACATTTTGGTTCAGCATATGAACTTTAGCAACTCTGTTATTTTCCAGTCACTTTTGGAAAATAGCTATGATCAAATTCAAATTATCTTAAATTCTTCTCCAGAAAGTACGTGCTCACTTTTTATTGAACTTTTTTCTTTTGTTATCGAAACTAGATGTAACAACACACTCTCTTGTATCGCCCCTATTTACCAGTATGTTAAGCAATGGGTAACAGGTGACATTTTTGAAAGAAAAATAAAACATATACCTGATTACATTATTGCTGACTCTGATGTAGTAGATGAAAATATTTCTAATGTTATTGAAATTTTTTCACAGATACCTACGAAAATTCAAAAAGAATTTTTAGACAGTGGTTGGAAAATTTTCATTTCTAGTGAATACATTAATGGTATGCCTTATTGCGAAGGTTGTTGTGAGATATCAGGACGAAAAATATATATTCAAACTGCTGCTAACGATCTTAAAAGTGCTCTCTGGCATGAACTTGGACATTTTATTGATTCTCAACGGAATTTTCCAAGTGATAGTTGGCGTTTTTCAAGAATATTTAAGAAAGAACAAAATTATCTTCTGAAAGAACAAATCTCTCTGGAATCGTTTGTGTATTCTATTTCTGATAACAAGGAATATTTTGCAGAAAGCTTTGCCAATTATATGGATCATTCATTAAAACTGAAATCAATTGCTCCACGTACACATAAATTTATAAAAAAAATCGTTGGATAAATATTAAATAAGCATAACGGAGAGCTCAAATGGGCTCTCCGTAAATATTTTATAATCGTTATAACTTTTTTCATATTTTATATTATAATAATTTATCATTTTGACAAAGAAATCTAAATATAAAAGATTTAGACAAAAATCAAATGACTAGACAATCAATGCAAAATGCTATATAATATTTCCATACTTTTCCAGTACATGTACTGGGGAAAGGAGGACTTTATGACTGGTTATAACTTAATATACTTACTTTTGCAAGAAATCGTAAGATTACAAGCAGAAATAAGGCTATTAAAAGACAAAAACAGTAAAGAGTAATCTTTATTGACAGGGGTGTTCGTTACATAGCCCCTGATATTTTTTTGTCAAAAAAAAAAGTATGTGTCGTTACTCACATACTGAACTTATTATGACTGGTTAAATCACTTATAAGCTAATAGCATTGTAACATATATTATTTTAGATGTCAAATACTACTTTTATTCTATTCAATAATTTTCCTTATTATACTTACATTTTTCACAAATTTCTTCACATTTTGGATATAGCTCGTATATTCTCTTTTTGAATTCTGTTGAATGCATTCCCAAAATTGCCATCACTGTTTCAAAACAATCTCCATCTTCAATATTTTTCTTTCTTAATGGACAGTTATGTATATCATTATTCATTGATTTCTAATACCTCCAAATACTTTGTTTTTTATATTATACCACACTTATAAATTTTCTATTATATTTTCCAACTTCTTTCATCTTTTTTATTCATTAATTATATTTTATTATATGTTTTTCTATACATAATATTAAAAAAGAAATAGTATTTTACATTTATTTATGCTATACTAATATTGATTTTTTAGGAAAGGATGTGAGATTATGACTAATGAAAAACAAGAAATACTTGCAACAGTCAACGCTTTACCAGAAGATACTACTTTGGATGATGCAATTTATACTT
>CAKPDW010000036.1 GCA_934149115.1 uncultured Clostridia bacterium | reverse complement strand
TTTTTTTTATATTATTAAAATTAATATGACATAAATGACAAAATTTTAAAAAAAATCCCACTATTAGCGAGATTTCAAGTTTATTTTTTATTTTTTATTACTTAATATATCTTTTTAATGTCTTTTAGATTACATAAAACGTGGTTTTCCTAGGGATAATTAACTCTGAATATTGTTTTGGAAAACACTGTAAACTCCATATTTTCAATACCTTCAAAAATTATCCACAAAAAATGTCACTCAACAACAAAAAGCTAACTCAATCCACCCAAATTCACACAATCTTACGGCCATAAGAGTTAGTTCATTTTTTGTTTTTTCCTGTCAAACTTCCTCCGTTACCATTGACAGGTAAGAATTTTAATTAGAATCATATAGCTAATATATTTTTCTTTTAGAATAAATATTTTTACAAAAAATCATATCATTTTTTTATCTTGTTATTACAATCCCAAAGATTTTTCTTCATTTGGTTCAATATCTTTTATATGTAGTTCAATATCTTCTACTCTAGGTAGTTGTGATTGCAAATATTTTGGTATATCTTCTAATAGTTTATATTCACTAACTCCAATAGGTTTATTGATATCCTTTAAAGCATATTCTGCCGTAAAATTATCTTTTCCTTTACATAGTAATAATCCAATAGTTGCATTATCATCTTTATCTTTTACCAAATCATCTACTGCTGATAAATAGAAATTAAGTTGCCCTGCATCAGTTGGTTCAAATTCTCTCGCTTTCAATTCAACTACTATATAACACTTTAACTTTAAATGGTAAAATAGCAAATCAATAAAATATTCTTTTCCACCGACTTCTAATTTATATTCACTTCCAACAAAAGCAAATCCTTTGCCTAATTCTATCAAGACATCTTTTATTCTATCTAGCATTGCATTTTCTATTTGTAATTCTTTTACTTTTCCTTTTATAGAAATAAAGTCAAATAAATATGGATCCTTCATAGTCTGAATAGCCAAATCACTCTGTGCACTTGGTAGTGTTAATTCAAAATTGGTGATTTTTTCTGCCAATTCTTGTCTTTCGTATACTTTTCCAGTTATTTGCATTTTCAACATATTTGAAGACCAACCATTTTTTATACTTTCATTTATATACCATTTTCTTTCTTCAATGTCTTTTATCTTATCCATTAGAATAATATTATGATACCATGTTATTTGTGCAAGAACCTCTTGCACAAATTCAAAATTTGGATATTCTTCTGCAAATTTTCTCATGTATTTTAAGTTTCTCACAGAAAAACCTTTTATTTCTGGAAATTCCATTTTTAAGTCTATTGATAAATTATCAATAAATTTATTTCCCCATTGACTATTCTCTAATATAATTTTTCCAATATGCCAATACATAAACATTAACTCTTTATTTACTGCATAAATTGCTTTATATCTAGCATTTAATACTTCTTGCTTAATATTTTCTAATAATGATTTATATTTATTTGTATCTATTTCATTTTTCATTGTTACCTTCTTTCTAATTTCGCAGATATTGTCTGCAAAATAATAAATACTATTGAGAAAAATTATTATATCATTTATTTTTCGAAATTTCATTAAAACCATTTATATTTTTTACAATTAATAAATATTTAAAACTTTATAATTGTGGATACGTGACCGCGTTTTAGAAGGTTGGGAAAGAATTAAACCTAGCAAGGCAAATTCCCCCTGAATTTCAGAAGCGTACATAGGTACGTCTTCGGAATTCAGGGGGAATTTAAAACAGTAAGATATCATTCTAATCGAATTCTAAAAATTATAATTATTTTTCAACGCATCTTACTTAATCTCATCTATAAAATCATCAACCTCCTGCTTAGGATCTTCTGTTCCTGCTGCTTTATATTGATCATGCAATCCATTTACGGCTCCTGCAAGATTTTTTATTTGTATACTTGTTACTACTTGTTTTTCTTCTGTTGTCCATGCGTGTCCTAATGGGTTTGTTGATGGATCATTGAAGTCTAGGTTTTCATCTAATGCACTGTCTTGTATCTGTTTTAAGTGCTCTAAACCTGCTGGTGTTGTAACATTATAGTCATTTGGTTGACTTTGTGTTAATTGATTTAATGCTTGTTGTATTCTATTGTCTAAATAATTTATATTTGTTCCTATTAATCCTTGTGCATATGTTTTTAAATTGTTCTTATTTGTATTGTTTGATGTGTAGTTTGCAAAATTGAAATTATTGTTCCTAGAAATCAAATCTGAGAATCTTCGTAAATCTTTTTGTGTTTGTTCTATGTTCTTTTTGCTTCCTGGTTGGTTTTGTGCACCATATATTCTATCATGTGCTACCCCAAAGAATTCTGCTCCTACTTGTAATGCATTTGCACTTGAATTTGCTCCCATTTCAAAAGCTGCTGCTGATACTCCTACTGCCATCGGTGTAGCTGCTCTATTAATTTTTACATATTCCTTTCCAACTTTTACAACCGCTTTTTTTACTTCTGAATCTTTTGCTATATCTTTTGCTGCTTTTATAAATCTATTATTTCCAACTTTTCCTGCAACATTTTGTCCGAACTTTGTTTTACTTATTCCTTTTGTTGTAATTTTTCTTGCTGCAGTTCCTAATGCTTTTACTGTTGCCATTGCTGCAACTGCTTCTCCTAAGCTTGATGCTTGGTGGAATCCAAATATTTTTCTTATTATTTTTTCTGCTTGCCAAACAAATTTCATACATATTGCTACTAATAATAATTTTGCTAGTGATGGTGTTGATTGTAATGTATTCATTACCGTTGATACAAATGCTAGATAAATTATACAATGAAATGGTTGTATTAATACATTGAACATGAATTCTTTCATCCATGTATTTAATGCTTGTGCTGTACTGTCTTTTACTTTATCTATTGAATATGTAATTGTAATTAATGGTGATATGATTATTAAAAATCCTATTGTAAGCATACGTCTTACATATAGTAATAAAAATCCTAATGTCATACCAACTAATGACCATAATACTATTAATGCTCCCCACGACTTTGTTGCAGTTCCTGGGGTTACTACCATTTTTGATAGTTGTAATATTACACCATCTCCTAGAGTTACTTTAGCCGGTCCACTAAGCATAGCTATTAATGCATTATTTACTTCTATTGTAAACATTATTACATAGTTTAGTAAAAATAATAATGCAAAGCTCACTACCCAGTCTGTTAACATTCTTTTGTATTGTGCTTTTTCTGATGCTATTGTTGATATTGCCATTCTAATTCCTATGTATATTAATACTGCTAATAATATTACAATTGATAATACTCTTAATATATAATACCAAGTTGCTATGTTCATTCTAATTGTTTTTATTGCACTTGTTTCTCCAGAAAAATTGAAAAAGTCAATTTCAGTTAACCCCACTCTATTAAAAAACAAATCATCTGGGGTTAATAAACCTTTTATTTTACTTCCACCTATATTGGCTATACCTGTCATAAGGCTTGCAACTGATAATGCATATAGTAAAACTGGAATTCTTGCTAATAATGTTAGTATTCCTACAACTCCATCCGCTGTTACACCTATAAAACTTCCTATACCATCAAAAATTGAATCATCATCTGCGTTTTCATCTATATTTTCAATCGATTCTGTAGTGTCTGTTGCATATACTGTATTTGCAGATGTTGAAAACAGTGACGTTATTAAATTAGTTAATGTTATAAAAACAACTATACACCAAGCTAGTTTGTTTAAGTTTTTTCTCATTTTCTTTCTCCTAATTTTATTTTTTCTTTATTGGCATATATTCTGATAAAGAATGTATTGAACTTTTATCTCTCATTGAGAATATATTTTTAACTATTTTTTCAGCTCTTGATAATGACATGAAGAATATTATTGATAAGAATGGTGCTATTTTAAATATTTCATTTGCTGAAATTATAAATACTAAATATATTACTGCATGTATTGGTTGAATAAAGGCATTTACCATATATTCTTCCAACCACAAATTAAAAGCTGTTTTTCCTTTCTTTTTTCCTCCATCTGATATTGGTGTTTTTGATGCTGAATATGTAATTGTTATTAATGGAGAAATGACAATTAAAAATCCTATTGATAAAAATCTTGTAAGATATAATAAAAAGAATTTTAATTGATAAAATGTTATTACTATATACATAAATATTGTTGCAACATATGACCATCCTGATGTAATATGTAATAAATTTGTTGCTTGCCACAATATAGACTTTTCAAATCCGTTTACTGTTTTTAATGAATAAGCTATCTCAACTATTGCCTCTGATATCATTGTAATTCCTGCCATAATATATGGTAATGTGAATAGTAAAATCATACTCGTTAGCCAATCTATTAGCATGGCTTTATATTTGGCTTTTTCTGATGCTATTGTTGATATTGCCATTCTTATTCCTAGATATATTAACATTGCCATTTGTAATATTAATGCCATGATATTGGTTATGTAATAGAATATTGAAACTGAATTTTTTACTGCTTTGTTTACTTCATTATCATTTTTATCTTTCATGAAATAATCTGCTTCAAATAATTCAATTCTATTAAATACTGTATCTTCTATTGTGAACCAGTTTATAGTATATCCATTGATTCCTTTTATAAGTGCATCCACATTGCTGTTCCATTCTGATACTTCTTCATTTTTTATTAACATATTTTTTGAGCCTCTTGTAGTTATTGTCATAAGTATTGATACTGCTGTTACTGGTAACAATATCCATGATCCCATTGCTGTTGCAAGACTTGATCCTAATGAAAATGTTTCTTTTATTTGCTTTTGCTTGCTTCCATTCTCTGTTTTGATGTCTGCTTTTCCTTCATCTTTAAATTTGTTCCATGAATCTACATTGTAACTATTTTGTATTGTTCCAAAATCTTGTGTGTTAATATCTAGTTTAGTTGTATCGGCATATATGAAATTAGGTATTAGTGCATTTACTAATATTGTTATTATTAGTACCCATATTAGCCTAGTTTTCATTTATTCTCCTTTTCTTACATATTATCTGCTTTTAATTCTGCTAATTTGTTCATGTTTGTTTCTATAAATTCAAATTCTTTTTTAGTAGGTTGTATTGCTATTATTGCTGTATCTTCGCCAACTTTTAACAACCCTTCTCCTCTTTGGCATGTTGTTAAGAAATATGCTTCACCATCACTTAGTTTGAATACTTCTTTTATATATTGTATTTCTGATTTGTCTTGTGCTAAGAATAGTTTTGTATCTGATGATGTAAGAACTGCTTCAACTTCTTTTTTCTCATAGAAGTCTTGGAATCTCTGTGACATAACTGCTAGAGATACGTTTCTTTTTCTGGCACGTCTTGCCATTGTGTTTAAGAAGTCTACAGCTTCAGGATATGGAAGTAGCATCCATGCTTCATCTATAAGTACTCTTTTCTTTGATGCTTTTGATTTATCTTCACTGTTTTTCTTAACGTATTTTTCCCAAATCCATGATAGTAAAACTTGTTGTGCAAGTGGTCTTGCAAATCTTTCTTCTAGTTGTGATATATCTAGGTTTATAAATGGCATTCCATCTAATAATTCAAATGTTGACTGTCCGTCAAAGTATGCCATCTGACCGTTGTATGCTCTTACGTATTGTCTCATAACTTTTATTAAATAACTATAGTGGAATCTGTAATCTGGGTTTTTGTTTTCTTCTGCTTTTTTTAGAATTCTTGAATACCAGCTTCCAATTGTTGGCATTTCTTTTTTCTCTCTTTCTACTCTGTCTCTAACTAGTCCACCATTGTTTCTATATAAACTGTCTACATTGCTGTTTATTCCTATTGATTCATATTCTTCTGCTACTGATTCTGATATAATTTGCTTTGTTAATTCGTTAACTTCTTGACTTCTTGTACTTCCTCTTGCCATTGTTAATAATGATTGTGTTACGTCTTCTACTTTGTTTTCAACGTTTAGAACTACTCTTTCTCTACCTGTTATTTCGTCTTTTACTATTTCTGGTTCTATATCAAATAAGTTTATGATTGTTTGTGAGTTTGGACTTATTATAACATTTACTCCTCCTAGTGCGTCTGCAACGACTCCATACTCACCTTCTGCATCTAGTGCTAAGCTTTCAATTCCCATTAACACTGATGATCTTGCTGTTAGTGTTTTTATTGTAACACCTTTACCAGCACCAGACTTACCAAATATAACCATGTTATAATTTGTAAGTGTTGGACTAAAGTTATCAAATAATATTGGTAGTCCTGTTTGTCTATTAAATCCTAATGGTATTCCTTTTTCATGTCCTATTTCTGATGTGAAGAATGGGAATACTGTTGACATTGAACGTCTATCAAATGTATGAATTTTATTTAGTTTATTATCTAGGAATGGCATGTTGCTTCTGAATGCTTCGTCTTGTATTGCCCATGCTGGTTTTATTCCAATTAAGTTTTTTGCCATTTCTGCTGATAATAATTCTGTGTATTTATCTAGTTCTGCTATGCTGTATGCAAATAGTGTACATACTATTGATGCATCAAATAGTTTGTTAAATCCTGCTGCTATCTGATCTCTAAGTTCTTCTGCTTCTGCTCTTTTTTGTGCTAGGATTCTTTCTCTGTTTATATCTCCTCTGTCCCATGCTACAATTCTTTCTGATTCCAATTCGTTTATTGTTCTATTTAATTCTGTTTGTGATGAATTTTCTCCTACTGGATTAATAAATACTGATACATTCAAATCTCCAAATGTATACATTCCTCTTAAGAATTCTGGAAATGTACACATTCTAGGCATTGTTGATACTATCATGCTTCTAGCATATCTTGTTCTTCCAGAAGCTATTTGTAGATAATTTGGATTTGATGCATCTATTCCTGCTGGAGCTATTAAATCTTTTAGTCCTTTTCTATTTTTTTCAAGGAAACTCACAGCTTCTTTTGTTTCTTTTTCTTCTAGTATTTCTTCTTCTGGTTCTTGTTGAATTTTTTTCTTTTTCATCTTTTATCCTCCTTATCCTTTGTTTTCTTCTGGTTTTACTTCTATCTTAGCTTTTTTGATTTCTTCTCTTGCACCTTCATATGTTGCTTCATCCATTTGATCTCTGTATTGTTCTACGAGATTATTTGCTTTTTCTTTTATTTTTTGTTCTCTTTTCAATTTTTCTATTTGTCTATATTTATCTGCTCTTACTATGCTTTCTGTTGCTAATTCCATTGCTTTTCTGTCTATTTCTGCATTTAATTTTTCTTCTTTCTTTTCTAAGACGTCTTTTCCTGTTGAATATAATGCATCATATTGTCCGTCTAATGCTTTTGAGAATTGTAATAATTCTGAATCATCTCTGTTGTATGCTATATATAGTAATTCGCAAATTTCTTCTGAACTTAAAATTCTTCCGTTTACTTCTGATGCTTGTAATGAACGGATTGCTGTTTGGGCTCTTGTGTATAATTCTGAGAAGCACATTCCGTCTATTTCTTCTTGTGGTGTATCTGCATTTGCTCCTGTTTCACTTGCATAGTATGAAAGTATTACATATGTACGTTGTTGTAATACGTTTTTGTTTAAACTCATTCTTGCAACATATTCTGCTATATCTAGGCCATAATCTAATACTCTTTCTTTTCTTCTTTTTTCAAATTGTAATTTTCTAAGTAATCTTTCGTTTTTTGTATCTTTTGCTGTTTGGATTCTGGCATTTAATTTTTCAATGTCTTGAGCTATTGCTGATACTTTGTTTTTATATTCATCTACTATATCTCTTAAATTTAAGCTTCTTGTTTGTACGTATAACTGAATTGGAAATCTTAATGTATTTAGGAATTGTACAAATCCTTCTTCTACTGCTATTTTTTCGTCTTCTGACATTAAGTCATAATTTACTCCTGAACATTGGATTATCATGACATATTGTTTTCTATTTTTTCTAATAATCATGTTATCTTTTACTTCATCAAATTCCATGAATTTGAATATTGATTCTCTTGGCATTCCATTAAAGTCTTTTAATTCATCATTTTCTAATCCTTGTGCTTCTTCTTGCTCTTCTTCTTGTTTTCTATTATTCATATATACTATTAAAAAGTATGTAGCAATTAATGCAAGAATTATAAATACTAATATTGCTAATACGATTTGTAATATTGTAATTAACCCCATTTACTTTTCCTCCTTTGTGTATACGTACATTTTTTTATTTTTTTTGAACATTATCCATCTTAGTATTATTTCACTTAGTGGTTCTCCTCCAATTTTTTTTGTTACTGGTATACCTGCTACTGTTGGAATTTTTATTGCTCCGATTCCAAATCCAATTAATGCACATATTGCTGTAAGTATTATTCCTACCATCTTTAATCCGATTATTGAAAATATTAATAAAAATATCAAACCAACTATTGCTCCACATACTGTTGATATTAATGACTTAACTGTGAAAATATAAAAGATTCTTGTTTCTCCTCTTAAATTCCTAGGGATATAATATGTACCCATAGCTTCCTCCTTTGTTTTTATAAATTAACACTATTTAATACGTTATAAATTATTTTCCATATTGCTGTTGCACCTAATACTACTACTGCTGAAACTACTAAACCAATTAATTGTTGTTTTAGTTTTGCTGCTTCATCTGGTGTGGCAAACATGTACTTCATTCCCATTATAATTGTAACTCCAACTATTACAAATACACCTATTGCTGTTAATATATTTATAATTGGTAATATTATTGATTTCAAATCACTTGCGCTTACTCCTGAGTCTTGACTTTGTCCATGATTTTTCCAATCTTGGATTGATGTTCTCATTTGATCAAAGTTCTTAACCGTAACTGCTGCCTGTGCTTCAGGTTGCATTGAATTTATCATTATTAATGCTGTAATAACAACAAAAACATATTTAAGGATTTTCATACCTTCTCCTCCTTATTATACTAGTTATCATAATTATAATACACTTTTCTATTCTTTTTCAACATTTTTTTACATTTGTAATTGGATTGTTATATATTTTTTATATAATAGGACAGTCATGCTGACTTTTCTATTATAAAATAAATTTTCATGCTCAAACAAATTTACTGAAAATTGAAAATTTTTAGATTTGTTCTATTTATATTTTTTCTTTGGAATTAGTGTTCATTAGGATTTTGACAGAAAAAAAGACAAGATTATTTTTCTAACCTTATCTTTCGTTTTTTATTTTAATGTTTCTACTGTAAATCTTTTTAATATTTGAACTACACCTGATGCTCCAAATGCTATACATGCACCTACTATATATATTACTGCATGTTTTTTTATTTCTGCCTTGTCGCTTGGTGCTGATGACATATATTTAATTGCAAGTACTATAAGCATTATTGCTCCCATTCCTATTGCTACTATTTGGAAAAGTCCAATTGTTACTGTCATTGCTTTGGAAAAGCTTGCTATTCCAGCTGCTTCTGCATTTGGCTTTATTCCACTGGTTGCAAATGCTACATTTGATAGTACTATTATTAACATTATAAACAATGATATCAATGTTAAAATTTTATTCTTTTTTATTTTCATATGTGCCCTCCATTATGTTATATCTTTTACAAATGTTTCAACTATTCTTACTAGTAAGACTGCTCCAAAAACCATGACTCCTCCCATTATATATGGAATTAGTTTCTTTTTTACTTCTGCTTTATCATCTGGAGTGCTATACAAATATCTTATTGCTAGAACAAATGTAGCTATTACTGCTACTCCTCCTCCAATGTATTGGATAATTCCTAGTATTGTATTTCCTAATTCATATAATGATGATACTCCTGTTTGTGTTGGATTGCTAACTATTGATTCTGGATCCATTGTAGCTGCATATGTACTAGTACATATAGTTATTATAAATATTAATGTTATTGAAATTTCTATAATTTTCAAAAGTTTTTTTTGCATGTTCTCACCTTCTTTTTGCGAAATTTTTAAATTGTCAAAAATTTATGAAATGATTTTTTTCATAAATTAGTTTTATCTTTTTATATAAATTTATTCTTGCTTCAAATTTTATATTGATTAGCAAGTGATTACATAATTTTCTCTCACAGAACAAAAGTGGGCATTTAAAACATTTTTACTCATTATACCATTTTAAAGTCCACGTCTTTGTTCGTGTGCAAAATTTGCAAAGCAAATTTTTGTGCACTGTTATTTTTATCTTATAAAAAATTCAGATAACTTTCTATAAGATAAAAAAAGGTCATCATAAAAAAATGATAACCCTTTTTTTATTCTGTTTATTTTTTGATGTTGTCTTTAGCAAATTGTTTGATAATTTCTAGAAGTCCTGATGCTGCGAATAAAACAACTGCACCAACTATGTAAACAACAGCAGATTTCTTAATTTCAGCTTTTTCACTAGGAGCTGCAGAAATATATTTTATAGCCAATACTATTAACATGATAACAGCTATTGCCATACCAATTACTTGAGTAATACCTAATATAACACTTAATATTCTACTAAATGTTGATGATGTATTACTTGTTGTTCCTGTTGGTATTGTATCTGTAGCTAATGCGACATTGTTTATACATAATGCAATCATTGCTACCATAAGAGCAACAGACATTACTTTAACTATTGTCTTTTTCTTCATAATTTTTCCTCCTTTTATATTGACTTAATCATTTTTTTACTTTTATACACTTTTAGTTTAGCATAAAAAAATTTTTTTGTACATAGTTTTTTAAGTTTTTTTTAATTTTTACGTCTTTTTGTTCTTATTTTTGAGTTAAATTAATGCTTTTTTTATTGCAACAAACAAGGCAAGAGAATTTTCTCTTGCCTTGTTTGTGTCTTTTAACAGATTAATGTTTAGAATTTTTCAGCAAATACTTTGAGTAATGCTGTAAATCTGATTTTTGGACATTTTTCTGTTAATTCAGGATATTTTTTTAACCATTTTTTCCATTCCTCTCGCATTGTATCTTTGATTTCTTTATTTGTTACTGCAGAGTTCGCAAATAATTTCACATTTATCCACTTTGCGACAGATGAATAGTCGATTGTTTGTGTTAATTGTTTAAGTTTGCATGATCCAACAAAAGCTACTGTAATAACCTCTGAGGTTGACATTCCGATTTCATCTAAGAACTGCTTAACCTGTTTTTCTGCTGGTATCGAAGGATTTACTTTTTCTAATGCAGGTCCAACAATCTTTTTGATTTCGGCTTGTGCATCAGCTTTTTCAGTTTCTTTTGCATCTGATTTTTCTGATGTACAGCCAATGTTTTTGATTGTTTCTTCTTGTACCTTAGTTTCTGTTTCACTCATTGAAATCGCTTCTGCATTTTCAGAATCTTCCTCTGAATCATCATCGAGTCCGATTGGGTGATAGTAGTTTTCTAAGTTCTTGGTAAAATCAAATGTTCCTGCTAATATTTTCAGGATTTTTTCAAAGAACTCTGGTGTTGTTTGTCCAACTACTTTATCTAGTCGTTCTATTTTTACATATCGTCCTTTGTCTAATAAGACTGTTCCATAGTCTTGGTATCTTTCTTCGCATACTACATCTTCTGGCACATCAAATACTATATAAGATCTGGATGTAATCCTTCCACTTTGTTTCATTCTTGTCGCAGGCACTACATACGCCATTCCATTTGGTCGAATATCACATACAACTACCGGTATAGCATCCCCATTGATTTCACCTTTTAAATGAAATCCATAGAAACATTCAACTATATCTCCTATTGAGAAGTTTTTTTCTTCACGTCGGAATTTATAGTTATATCTGAATGAAATTTCTCTCATAGATGTATAAATATAGTTACCAATTTCTCTTTCTGGAATGTTCATTTTGTACATTCCCCAATATATTGTTCTTGCATACTTTTCAAGTAATTCTTCGATATATTGATTTTGGAATGCAACTTTTTTGATGATTAAATCATCTGGTGATTGTGGTTCCAAAACTGTAGGCTGTTCGTTAGTTGCACTTTCTTCTTCTGCTTTTGTTTCAGTTTCTACTTCGATTTCAGATTCTGCAATCGTTTCCTGATTTTCGGATTTAGTATTCTGTTCTGTATCTTCAGATACTTCCTGTGATTCTACATCTTCTTCAAGTGTGTTATCGATGTTTGCACTAAGAACTGAATAATATTTGTCTACTAACAAAATGACTGAATCAATGGCGTTGTCATCAATATTTTCTACTGTTATGATTTCATTTTCAAAATCAATATTGATCCGGCAAGAAATTTTATTAATCTCTTTGATTAATGTTGCTATTGAATAATTTTTTTGTTTGCTTACATTAAAAGTTATTTTCTTCATTGTTGTCCTCCTGTCTTATAAAAAAATATTGATTAAGCGAATTAAATCAATGGTATTTGCTTTTCTAATGCCAAAGTTTTCTTTCACTCTTGCTACAATAAGGCGTTTTACCTCATCTTTATCAACATTTTCCTCTTTTGAAATTTCTTTACATAGGGTCTCCATATTGAAATAACCTTTCGTTGGAGAAGAAATTATTGCTTTTAGTAGATACTGCACACCATTTTTGTTGATATCAAAACCAAATAATTTTAAAAGCTTTTCAGCTTTTACTTCATCTGGGGAATATTCTCGTGAAAGTTTCATGAGCTTATTCATATGAAATTTTGAACTTTTATGATGTTTATTTCATTACAAAGTTTAGACAGTAAATCCTCTGAAACGTCTCCATCCAGTGTAATTGCCGAATCAGTTATACTTGCTTTAATATTATACTTTACAAGTAATTTGCTAATCCGACAAATGTCAATTGATTTTGTTTGAATCTGTAACACGATGTCATCCTCCTTATTTTGTTATTCCTCGTTGTTGCAAACTTTTTTAAATTATCACTCTCCTTTTAGACTTTTGCTTGCATTATGAAATTTTTATTTCATAATTGTTAATGTGTTATGTTAATATAATATCACGAAAATCTCTAAAAATCAATGCAATTGTAAAATCAATTGTAGTAAAATAATAATTTTTTGGTATTTTTTTAAAATTTTTGCATATATTTATATTGACAAGACAGTAATTACCGTGTTATACTTTTATTGGTGCTTGAAAAAAGCATGTTGACATCGCGGGGTGGAGCAGTTGGCAGCTCGTTGGGCTCATAACCCAAAGGTCGCAAGTTCGAGTCTTGCCCCCGCAACCAAAAATTATTTAAACAACTTGTATTTTTGATACAAGTTGTTTTTTTATGGAGTACACTGTGCTCCTCTACACAATTTTATCGTTACCATTGACAGGTAAGGATTTCAATTAGAATCCTACTTGTCAAGAAGAACGTCTCCGTGACAGCTATAATGTTAACTGGAAAATACTGCTAAATAAGTAGACAAATAAAGATTAATAATATATAATGTTTGCCAACCTTTTACAAGGTATTACTTGCGAAAGGAGGTGCAAATTGCAATGACATCCTATGATTTAATTTGGCGATTAATTGTATTATTACTTTATAGTAATAAAGACAACGAAAGTCAAGAAAACACAATCAAAGAATAATCTTTGAAGGCGGACGGACAACCGCCTTTTTTCTTTTTAAGCCTAAAAAAAAGAGATATGCGGACACATATCTCTGTGCAAATCTTATGACATCCTATGATTTGCTAGCTAATGGTATTATAACAAACAAATTTATAAATGTCAAACACCTAATATTAGTTTATTCTAAAATGAATTTTTTATTAATATTTATTTTTATATGGAGCACACTGTGCTCCTCTACACAACTTCGTTGGTGTGAGTGTCACTCTCTCCTGTCAGCAGGTTGGGAAAGAATTAAATTTTAATGCACTGATTTTGATTAGAATGTTTATATTACAAGGCAAATTTCCCCTGAATTCCGGAGGCGTACATTAGTACGTTGAGG
>CAKPDW010000035.1 GCA_934149115.1 uncultured Clostridia bacterium | reverse complement strand
ACAGCCATAGCTTCAGGTAATCCTGATGCTCTTGTTATTAATATTGATAATCCTTGTTGTAGGTTATCATTCAAGTTGTACTCTGTTTGAGGGTTTCCTTGAATTGCTATGCTTACAAGATTATTAATTATATCTATTGTATAGTTTGCACTTTGACTTACACCATCTTGTGTATAATCAATTTTTAATTGTTTAGTTACTTTTTGTGTTGAATTATATGATGCTGGAGACATATTTACATTACTTCCATCTGATTCTTTAACCATGCTTGCTGTAAGTGGAACATCTTGTGTTGTACCACTTGCATAAGTAATTGTAACTTTTCCACCTGTTACATCTAAGTTATCACCATGATTATATGTTGTTTTTGTTGGAGGTGTAATTGTCATACCTGTAATATTATCTTTTACATTGTATTGATAATTAACAGTTTTTGATTCATATGTAATTGTAGCTGTTTTTCCATTTCCAGCTGTTGTAGTATCTAAACCACTAACCATTGCATCAGTAATATTAACTGTTTCTGTATTTCCAGCTTTTCTAGTTACAGTTAATGTTCCACCAACACCTGTTGTAGAATCATTAAGATTATAATTTGTTCTTGGTGATTGTCCAATTGTAATTGTATTAATTGGATTTGTTATTTTAATTGTATAATCTTTTGTTATATTTTGACCATCTTTTGTATATGAAATTGTTAATGTTTTTGTAACTTCATTATTTGAATTATATTCACTTGCATTTGGACTCATATTTACAGAAGTACCTGTAGCTTTATCAGTTACCATATTAGCTGTAACATCAACATCTTGTGTTGTATGGTCAGCATATGTTATTGTAATTTTTCCACCAGTTAAATCTAAGCTATCACCATGCTCATATGTTGTTTTTGTTGGTGGAGTAACTACCATTCCAGTAATACCATTTACAACATTAATATTAAATGAAGTTGTTTTTCCTTCATATGTTACTTGTACAGTTTTTGTTCCACTAGTACCTGTTAAATCACTTAGTGGAGTTAAAGTAACACCATTATCTGTTAAATTAACTGTTTCAGTGTTTCCAGCTTTTCTTGTTACGATTATAGTTCCATTAGTTAAATCATAACTTGTATCTCCTAAATTATAAGTTGTTTTATTAGGATTTGTTCCCATTGCTATAGAAGATACCGTATTGTTTATTGTAATAGGATAATTAATTGTTTGAGTTATATTATCCTGTGTATATTCAATTACTAAAGTTTTTGTCAATGAATTATTAGTATAATCTGAAGCATTTGGAGACATATTTACATTGCTTCCATCTGATTCTTTAATCATATCAGCTGTCATTGCAACATCTTCTTCTGTTCCATCTTCATGTGTTACAACAATTTTTGAACCTGTTAAATCTAAACTATCACCATGCTCATATACAGATTTTGTTGGAGCTGTAATAGTAATTGCCTTAGCTAAGTTTGTAACTTCTACTTCAAAAGTTTGAGTAATTGTCTCTGGAATAATTGTTCCATCAGATAATGTATATTTGAAATTTTGAGTTACTGTAATTGTTTGTAAACCGATTTGAGTTTTATCATATCCTGTTATTGTTACAGTAGGATCAGTTAAACCATTATATTTTGTTCCAGCTGCTTTCCATATATAATAAGCTCTTCCACCAGCTAAATTTAAATCTTCATTATATTTATATTCAACTTTTGTTGGAGCATCCATTCTATGTGATATTATATAATCATAAGCTTCAACATCAATTGTATTTGTAGCTGTTTTGTCATTGATTGATACTGTTAAATTTTGTTTTCTACCAAAAGTTCTTGGATTGTAACTTGAAACCGTTACTGAACCATCTGGTAAATTAACATAAGCAATATCACCACTAGTTAAAGTAGCTTTTATAACTGCACCTGTCAAATCTAAAGATTCATCTGCTTTATAAATTACCTTATTAGGTTGTTTATAAACTTCAAAACTTGAAATAGTGTCATTTACTACTATAGTTTGATTAGCTGTTAATCCTTGATAAGTAAATATTATCTTTTGAGTTCCTCTAGTAGGAAGACTACCAGATGAAGAAGTTTGTGAAAAATTAGGTGAATTAACACTAGCCTGCGTTTCACTAATTGTTACACCACTACTTGTTGCTGTTAGTGGAATTGTACTACCACTTTTTGTTGTTGCTGTTAATGTTAGTCCAGCAAAATTTAAGTTATCTCCATGAGTATATTCATTTGTAGTCATTGGAGTTGTTACTGCAAGAGATTGAATTGGATCAGTTACATTAATATTAAAAGATGCATCTTTTCCTTCATATTGTAAAGTAACTAATGGGCTTGAAACCTTTGCAGTACTTCCTGTTTTTATAGAAACTTTTGAATCAGTCATATCAACATCTTCTGCTGAACCATCATCATAAGTTACTAAAAGTACACCACCTGTTAAATCAATTGAATCACCATGTTCATATGTTGTTTTAGTTGGATCTTGTTTAACAGAAATAGATGCAACTTTCTTTGCAGCTGCAGCAAATCCTTTTGTTCCATATTGCAAATCTTTTGTAATTCTTATACCATTTGCATTATTATAGTTAACTTGCAAACCAGTTGGTAAAGCAACACCCTGAGGAACCTGTGTAAATAATGCATTTGAAATATTAGTTGTATCCAAATCTGGATCTAATACTTTAAATGATAATTTAAGTACTGGATAATATGCATTATATCCTGCACCATTAACATCTATAGCATCATCTCCAACTTGACCTGGTATATAACCATTATCTACGATATCTGTACCACCTTGTGGTTCTGTTCCCAAAAAGTGAAATACTCCCGTATTTTTATTATAAGTCTTTACCTGTAAAGTTCCTAAAAAATAATCACTTTGTGCCATAATCATACCAAGTGACGTTGTTGACGTACCGGTATTTTTGTTACAAGGTGCTAACTTGCTAGTATCAACTTTAAACTGAAAATCAAATCCGTTAATTACTGCTTCTGATACTAAAGCAAGTTCCACTGTCAAAATCCTGTTACTTCCCTTTTTGGTAATACCCAAATTATTAAGAATTAAAGGATATTCTTCGAGCTCGCCTGATGCTGCATTTACTACATTATTAAATAAAATCGTATATGGCGAAAACATATTTAATAACATAGCCATTAAAATTAAAAATGCAATAAACCTCTTTTTTACTTTCATTTCTCTCTCCTTTATTTTTTATTTATGATGTTCATTTATACTAATAGTTTTGTACAAATTTTGAATTGTACTAACCATATCATCAAGACCTATATAACCTTTTTGACCAAAGTCACATGATTCACTATACTTGCCATCGCCTTGAGCTGATCCTGTTGTTTCTGAAACAGCAACAACATCAGTTAAATTTATCATCTGGCTTCTATCAGTATCACCTTCATCAAGTATATCTGTGCCTAAATCTATTTCTTCATCTTTTGCAATACTAATATTTTTTATAACATGTGACAAAAATCCAGGTTTATCAAGAAGTAAATCATAACTTCCTGGAATAATATATATAATGTACTCTCCACTATCATCATCAGATATAGCACTTCTTTCTGTTGTCATTCCATCAATATCATCCATCGTCAGGTTTCCAGGAATAATGTCATCCCAATTTACATCTCCAGTTTTAAACAATTTTACATTTGCATTATATTTAACATATATTCCATGTGAACCTTGCATACTTTCTCTTAGTCCATTTCCAAGTTGAACTTTTCCTTTAAGCTTTCCACATGGCCTTTTTATAACCAACTTATATGTTTTAGAAATTGCTGTATCCTCTGCTGTAATAATTATTTCAATCGTTGTATCACCTTTTCCGAGTTCCATCAGAGTAATTTCATCAGTAATATCCAAAGAATCATCTGATATGTTTACAATTTCATATGTTATATTGCCATCATCATCAACCTTAGGCTTCTTAATTTGAACTGTTGATGCCTTATCTGCTTTTTTGAAACTTAAATTTGCTTTATCAACATACTCTAAAATTTCAGTAGTATACTCTAAAGTATCTTTATCAAAATTAGGATCCAAATTGTATTCTCTGTAATCTCCATCTTCATCAGAACCGTTACTCAATTTCAAATCAGCCAAATCAGCATTCTTTGATTTTAAATCCAACGTGAAAATAAATAATGATTGATTTTCATAATAATTACTATTATTAGTTACTGCTTTAATACCAGTAGTAGGTGAATTCGTTCCAACTTTCAATTTAATATCATCAGTAGTTATCTCACCATCACCCATCTGAAAACTAATTCTTGCGATAACAGCTTCATCTGGAACTTCAATTCTTGAATCATTGTTATCATCTTTAAAATAATCATTAGTTCCTGTCCTCTCATCTTCACCAAGAAGCGAATAAACCATTCTCAGTTCACCACTCGATGTTTCAAATTCCATCATATCCATGAATTTTTCAAATCCATTTATATATGAAAAATTACTTGGAATATCATCAGCATCATTTACATCAATTGCCTGATTTGTAGTCATATCCGACGGAGTCAGAAGGCTATCATTATATTGCAACCTCAGATCCATTCCTTTAATATTCAAATGTTTCAATCTAACTTCTATTATTAATTGTTTCTTACCATTAACTTCTGCTCTAGAAACAGCCCTATATTCAACCTTTTGATCATCAGTAGGTTCCAGAACAGTTGCACCATAAGAAAATTTCATTGGCGTAAATAGAAAATTCATTACAACAATTAAAATAAATACTAGCAATTTCTTTTTAATAATTTGAACATTTGATGACAACTATCTACACCTCCCTTTCTTTCTAATAATAAATAAACTATCATTTTGTATATTCCTCCACTGGAACACTATTAATTCTTTTAACTTCAAAAGTATCTGCACTAATTTCAACTGTATTTTCTTTAGAAGAAATAAAATAGTACAAGTTACCTTTCCTTGTAATTTTGAGCACTTCTAGTTCAATATTATCAGTATTTTCGCCCAATTCTTTAAATTTAGCCCTAGCAACCTTGACAGCCTTCTTTTCATCACTATATTCTTGACTATCAACATCACCATCAACTTTTTTCATACTTATTAAATTGATAACTTTACCATCAAAAACATTCTTATATTTATCTAAAGCAAGCAATGCACACACAATTGCAATAGCCACAACTAAAATTATAAGAACACTTTTAATAATTTTTTTCTTCTTAATTTGATTAATTTTTTTCATCCTAACCTGTGAATCTTCAACATTAGTAGAAACATTATTATCTACTACATCAGTTGTAACATTTTCATCATTGTTTTCAGGCATTACTTTCTTTTCTTCCATAAAAGTTAAACTCCTTTATACTTATTTTGAAGCACACTATCCCCGTAACTTCGTTTTACTATCACCTACTTTACTCTGTTTTTTTTTTTAGTCAATGTCAAAAAATAAAAAACAAGTCGAAAATGGTCAACCAAAAAGACAAATGTAACAAAACGATTATTATGATATCAACTTTGAGAAAGTTTTAAAGCTAAAAAAAAGATATAAAATTTCTTTTTCATGTCTTTTTCGTTACAAAAAAACGATTTTTCAACGGAATTACAGCCTTTCTCATTTTTTTAAATTTAATTTTTAAAATAATTGTAAAATTTTATCCACAGGTTAATCCACAGATAGGCGATATTATCCACATAAACCTTAAAAGCAGTGTTCTCCGTAAAACAAATCCGCAAAGTATATATTTCCGTAGTGGCCTTAAAATTGAAATCAAAAAAAATTGCAGATTTTTAATTCTATATGAAAAAATTTTATTGACACACCATTTTCAAATTTTTTTAAATCTCAAAATCAGATTTCAAAAATTTCAATTTCAAATCCAAATATTAATTTTCAAATTTTTAAAAATATAATTTTCAAAAACACAGTTTTATAAAATTAAAAAAATCAGTTATGAAATTTTTCAAAAATCGAAAAAAAATTTTAATAAAAATTTAATAATAGTAAACAAAAAAATATATAAAAGAAACAATCAATAAAAAATAAAATTTTGTTTTTTGGAAAAAAATAGAAAAAATAAAAAATTAATTTTTTTAAAAAGGAAAATATTGTATATTAAATATAAAGCCAAAAAATTTCAAAAATATTAAGTTACATATTTCATTATAAAAAATATTTTAAATTACGAATTTAAGAAATACTATAACACATAATAAAGTAAAAAAATAAACCACTCCAAATTGAGTAGTTTACTGCAGTTAATGGTAGATATAGCCCATTACACATTATTATATTTTCATAAAACATTTATCCTTTAAAAATTTTTTAATCTTCATTTTATCCTTTCCCTCATAATAATTAATCAGTAACTCTTTATATTCATCTGCTAATTCAGCAGGAATTACAATAATCCCCTTACCCTTTGATATTAAATAATGATTTGCAAATATTATAGATGTTCTTTTATTTCCATCTATAAATATTTGTTTTTTCATAATATATAATAAAAGTTCAATAGTCATGTCAACATCACTTATTTTTTTATTAAATATATCTTCCAATTCTTCTTTTATAACACTTTCTATAGGCAATTCAGGAGTCCATTTAGTTCCACCAATATTTACTGGAACAGTCCTAATTTTACCTGCACTATAATAAAAGCCCTCTTGTACAAATTTATTTATTTCACATAATAACGGGAAATTTGTATCCGATAATATTACATTTTTATTTAATATAAATTCCCAAGCATGTTTTAAATTAATTATTTTCAAAACATCTTCTAAAGACATATTATTAATTTTTCCACCCTCAATTATATTTTCCGTATCTGCAAACGTTGTCGTAACCCCTTCTAAAATTGCTTGTTTATAAATAGTATCAACTAAATGTCTCTTAGCAAAATCAATATTTAACTCCACTTGTGGCGTTAACTCCTCATCAATATAATTCAATTGCCTTAATTGTTTTTCAATTTTCTTTACTTCCTTTTTTAACTCTTTTGCTTTAATACTATTATTCAATATTAAATTATATAAATTATCAGAATATTCTCCAACATATTTTGTAAGCAATATTCCATCTTCCCTATAATGTACATATATATATTTATTAGAATTTTTTTTCCTAATCTCAACAGCCCCATATATCAAATCATTTAATTCTTTAGTCAAAGTTTGTTTTATTTGAAGAAGATTCATAATTTCATACTTTTCATCCATAAAATCACTCCTTTGCAAATGTGAAACTTTTTTAAATAAATAATACTAATTTTATTTCACATTTATATTATAACATAAGACTTAAGAAATGTGAAACATTTTTTAAAATATTTATAAATATTGTTTCACATTTTCAAGATTTTATACAATAAAAATTCTATTATCTAATATTAGTAATATAAAAGTTTAACCAAAATGGTAGCAAAAAAAGTATACACAAAAAAGACTACCTTGAAATACAAAAAATTGGTAGTATAATAAATATAATGAAATACATGTATAAATTGAGGAGCTTTTCTAGAGAGCTTCTTTTTTAGTAGAAAATCGATTATAAATTTAAAAAAAAATTTACACATTTTACTTGACACAGTCATTTTATTGCAGTAATTCCATAATATCTTCTTATTAATAAGATTCCTTTATTTGTTTTGTGTAAATTAATATATTTATCCAATAAATTCATATTAATATCAAAATCCTCATTTCCATTAGAGAATTCATTTAATATAGGTGTTTTTAACAAAAGTGCTAATAAATCTTCTTTTGTTTCATAATATTCTCTAACATGAATTGGTACCAATTCGACTTTTTTAAATCCTACTTCTAATATATTTTCATAATCAATCAAACTAATTGGCTTTATATCATTGTATGCTTGACCTCTTTTAAACAATTTTTTAAGTTCCCAACAATCTAGTTTATCAACGCCTCTAATTATTAATATGCCATTACTTTTTAATGTATTGTATATTTGTTTTGCATCAATACAAGTATGTCTAGCTACGACTATATCAAAATAATTATTTTCTGTTGTCATATTTAAATTATCCATTTGCTTAAATTTGATATTAGTTCTATTTGATTTTTTTAAGTTATTATTAGCGGTTTTTATCATTTCATTTGAAAAGTCCGTTCCAATAATTTCCTTTGCTTTGGGAAAATACTCTAATAGTTTTTCCCCGCCACCTGTACCTAAATCTAAAATATATGAATCTTTTGTTGCCATTTTGTTTAATATGTCATACATGTTCCAAGTAGTTAAACATTCTTCTATATATTTGATTTTACTAAAATCCCAATTTTTAACTTCATTATAAAATTCCAACTCTCTATTCATAATTTATATCTCCTAAATCTATCATACTTTTTAATTATTAAATCTTAATAAATAGCCATCAGGATCCTGCAACAAAAATTCTTTGTCTTGGAATATTTTATTATTTACTCTATATTCGTTTATTTCTAAATCTAAAAATATTTTAACTTGCTTATCTTTTAAAGTCTTGTATAAATAGTCTACATTCTCAACTGTCATACTTATATTCATTCCATTACCATAAGGATATTCCATTTTTGCAACATTCCAATTATCATTGTTTTCTTCTAACATAATTTGATTGTTTTCAAACTGCATAAAACAAAACTTATTTTCAAGTCTTTCATAAACAATTTTAAATCCTAAGTCTTTATAAAATTTTTTACTAATTTCTATATTTGAAACACTTAATTCAGGAATTAAACTATTAAATTCAATATTCTCTCTAATAATTTCATGTTTAAAAAATCTTTCTTGAAATTCAATTAAAACATCAATTTCTTTATTACTAAAATTTCTATTCTCTGGTACAATTATAAGTTTATCATCATTATCATTAATTCTATGAATTATTGCAATGCATTTTCCTGTAAATTCATTTAACGGTTCAAATATGCCTAAAACATAGCAGTCTAATTCTTCTCCATCTCCACTTATTGTATCAGGAACAAATCCATAGTTAACAGGATATATAAATCCATGTTTGGGATGTTTACTTCCCAAAGGTCTATCAACTTTCACTCTAACATTTTGATTTAAATAATTTATTAAATTCATTTTTATTTCTTCCTTAATTACAATTTTCTAAAAATATTTAACTAAAAAATATTTATTTAGTTTTGGATTTTTTTTATTTTCTCTTACAAATTCCACTTTAAATCCACATTTTTTATAAAATTCAGGTGCTTGAAAGCCATAAGTGGTTAAATTTATGTTTTCAAAACCTTTATCTTTATAATGGCTCTCAACAGTTTCAACTAGTTTACTCCCAATTTGTTTATTTCGATACTCCTCCAAAATAATAAGATCACTTATATGAACTTCCTTATAATATGAATTTCCAGTTATTATACCTACAATTTTATTATCTTCTTTGGCAACAAAAGCAAATGACCTATAATTACAAGTCACACCATTTTTAGTAGCAAATTTATTAAATTCGTTATCTATCATACTATAATGCTCTTCTTCTAAATTATCTTTATATTCAATATTTAGCATTGTTATCCTCCCTTACAACTTACTATCTGTTGTTATACTATCACAAAAAGAAAAATTACTCTATACTTTCGTATAAAGTAATTTATCTTTCTAAAAATTCTTTTAATTTATCATACCGCCTACAATTAATCATATAGCTAAAATGTCCTTCTTTTTCTAGTATTATCAATTCTGAATTTTTAATATTATTTGAAATATATTTTGCCTCATTTGTAGGTACTATATCTTTTTTTCCACCATTTACAATCAAAGTTGGTACATCTATTTTTTCAAGATCTGTTTTATCCAATGTTTTCATAGTATTATTTAAATTTTCAAACATTTCATTTTCTTTTTTACCTGGATAATATGGGATTTTCTCCATTATTTTAGCAATTGACTGCATTTACTTAAAGATTTATAGAGTTTATAGAATTTTTAGAAAGGCTGAAAAAGTTTAAATTAATTGTGTGTACTGCAGTGATAACCAGTATTTGCTCATAAATGTAAAAAAGAAGAACTCCTAAGAATTCTTCTAAATATGGTCGAGGTGACAGGGATCGAACCTGCGACCTCATGGTCCCAAACCACGCGCGCTACCAACTGCGCTACACCTCGAAATCAAACTGCTTATAAATATTACCATAAATCCAAAAAAATTTCAAGAGTAAATTAAAATTTTTTTATCTGATTTTAAATAATCCCTTACACTTGTTTATTTTGAACTAATAACATTATTTTAATAAAAAGAAACCTAAAAAAATCATTTAGGTTTCTGGTGAGCCAGGAGGGGTTCGAACCCCCGACCCCGCGCTTAGAAGGCGCGTGCTCTATCCAACTGAGCTACTGACCCATAAGACTAGTATAGAATACCACTTTTGAAACCAAAAGTCAATAGTTATATCAAATTTTTTCAAAAACTTCTGTAAAACCATTATTTTAGCAATTTTGCAAAAAAAAATCGCAGAAATGTCATCAGTAATATCAAAAATCCATAGCAATCTATCAACCTCAAACATCACCAATGACAATTATCCTGCATCATCATATATTATTTTCAATTAGTAATTAAATTACCTCTCTAATATTCTTCATATTCTCTGTCAAAACAGCACAACTCTCATCAAGTCTTTTTTGATCCTCAGGATTTAATTCAAGCTCTAATAATTCTCTTGCACCCTTGCTGTTAATTACAGCAGGAACACCAATATATATATCCTTATGACCATACTCGCCATTCAAATGTGCTGATACAGTAAGTATCTCATTAGTATCATTTAAAATAGTTTTAACAATCTTAGCCAATCCTAGACCAATTCCATAATATGTGGCCTTTTTCTTTTCGATAATCTCATAAGCAGCATCACGAACTTCAACATAAATTTTGTCCAAATCAGATAAATCTTTTTTTGAATCCTTAAGAATATCTTGAATTTTCTTACATCCAACATAAGCATGATCCCATGGTACAAAAGAAGAATCCCCATGCTCACCCATAATATAAGCATGAACATTTTTATTAGAAACATTCAAATACTCACCAATCATATATCTCAATCTACAAGTATCCAAAGCCGTACCAGAACCAATAACCTTTCTAGTAGGAAATTGTGAAACCTCTTGAACCACCTTAGTCATCAAATCGACAGGATTAGAAGCAACAAGGAAAATACCCTTAAAACCACTATTAACAACCTGTAAAGTAATATCTTTCATTATTTTTGCATTCGCATTTGATAATTCAAGTCTTGTTTGACCAGGTTTCTGACTCAAACCAGCTGTAATAACAACAATATCAGCATCCTTACACTCTGAATAATCTCCAGCTTTTACCTTCATATGGCTTGGAGAACAAGGTAATCCATGGCACAAATCCATAGCCTCACCCTCTGCTTTATCTTTTAAAACATCTATTAGAACTAATTCATTAACACCGCTAGCATTCCCCTGATTTATCAAAGCATATGCCATGCTCATACCAACAAATCCAGTTCCAACTAATATAACTTTTCTTTTTGCTATCATAAAATTCTCCTCCTAACAATAAGTATAATCTAAGAACAACGCTGAAAATTTTCATTTTCCTTTATTTTAAATTTCTTTAAATATCAAATTTCCAGTAAATTTGTTCACGTACGAAAATTCATAAAATAAATTTTCTGTACAATAACACATAAAGTATTATAATATCTGTATTAAAAAAAATCAATACAAGACACCACAAAATTCGCTACACCAAAGGAAAGATGCGAGATAATAACCTCGCACCCTTGACTATCAAACTTTTATTAGTCCCTTTCTCCAACGCTCCATTTTCAGGTCACTCTGCATTTCCAATAATTTATCATGCACATCCTGAATATACGTCCAATCCTCCTTAGTAAAAGAATATTCCATTGCTAATAGAATATCATACTCATCCAGCATTTTCGCTAACATTAAATCAAACTGAAAAAAGAATTTAGAAAGTTCTTCAGGATTATAATCCACCCGCAAACTCTCAGACTCAAACTCAGTATGTTGTTTCAACTGCTGAGGACTCATCCTTTTATAGCTCTCATAAATCTCGCACAATGCCTTTGAATATTGGACAAACGTTAGATAATGATTCAACCGGAACCTAAACTCCCTTTTGAAATCAATATAGCCTACAAGTATCAATAAAGCTAAAAGAAAAAAAATAACATGTTGCATATACTTGTACCTCCTTATGCACATTTTCCAAATTATATCACCAAATTAACATAATGTCAATCATCGTTGTCATGGGGACGTTCTTTTTGACAACTATTAAATTTTAGCTTACGTATTTCTTCATAGAGGAGCACAGTGTGCTCCATTATTTGTTTTTGTTGCTTAATCCTTTTTGTCAAATTTCTATCCTCCCATTGACACTTTTGCAATTAGTTTCTATATTAACATTTCTTTTCTTATGGAGCACACTGTGCTCCTCTACGTGGTTTGATGCCGTTTGAGTATCCTAATTGTCAATAAGAACATCCCCATGACAAGTTAAGAAAACAACTGGGTTTAAAGTATGTATCAAAAAAATTATAATTGTTCTATTTCCTTTTTGGTTAATCGAGTTATTTGCATTATTTCTTCAACACTGTAATTTCTATCTTTCATATTTTTTGCTATTCTTTCTAATTCTTGTTTTTTTCCTTCTTTTTTACCATCTTTTCTACCATTTTCATATCCCAATTGTCTTATTGATATTGAATCTTCAATATATTTTTCTCTTAATTCTGCTATGTACCTTGCATGCTCATCTTGACATAATTCTTCATACTTCTTTTCTGCTTCTTGAATTGCTTGTATTGTTTCTTCTAATTCTTTATCTTCTTTATCAACCATCTTCTTTACCTCTAAATCTTTCATAAATTTAATCCAAAGGTTTAAACTCTCATCTTTACTTTTCATTCTTTCTATCTTTGGCAATTCCAGTATATAAACTTTAATCTTGTCTGTCAAGACTATATTTCCATAATTTTTCTCTCGCATTTCATATTCTGTTAATATCTTTTTTACGTTTTTATGTTTCTCTATTTCAAAATTTGCTATTAGTATTGCTATTGATTCCTTTGCATCTAAATAATTTTCTCCTGCCTTCAATCCTCGTATAAATATTTTGGAAACATACCTCATTAGTCTTATTTCAATATTGCCTTGATCTATCATTTGCATTTCTATATCTGCATCTATTTTGTTATTTATTTCTACCCTTATATCCATTATTCCCATCTTGTCATTTAGAACATCTTTCTCTGTTATTGGATTTTTATCTAAATCTATTGCTGTTATATCTATTTTTAATATTGCTTCAAGTAATGAAGTCGTTATTCTTTCGCTCCCTACACTTCCGAATATCTTCTTAAATACAAAATCATTTGTTGGTTTTAAAACTTTTTCTTCTTTGTTTTCTTCTTGTGTTTCTTGTTGTTTTTCTATTTTATTTGCTCCTTTCATTCTTTTGTAAATGGCCATTTCTATTGTAATATTCAACAAAAAAATAAACGAAAAACAATAATTTTATTTTATTATTGCCCTCGTTTATTTAATTACGTGTTAAATATTATGATTATTTTATATACTCATTTTCATACTTTGTCAATCTTTTTCGTATGACACTTTTCGACAAGCATTAAATTTAAAATTCCACACTTCTTCGTAGAGGAGCCACTGTGCTCCATTACTTGTTCTTATTGCTTAATTCTTTCTGTCAAATTTCAATCCTCACCAGCGACACTTTTGCAATTAGTCTTTGCATTAACATTGGGCTTTTATGGAGCACACTGTGCTCCTCTACACAATTTTGTTGGTGTGAGTGTCACTTTTGCAATAGTTTTTTCGTCATCAGGTTGGAAAAGAATTGAATTTTAGCAAGGCAAAAGGTATGTTTAACCCGCAAGCGTATATAGATACGTTGAGGACTTAAACATACCTTTTAACATAGATAAACTTACTAATATAAATCAAGTACTTTTTTAAATTTTTTTAAAATTTTTAATAATTAAATTTTAAGCATGCT
>CAKPDW010000034.1 GCA_934149115.1 uncultured Clostridia bacterium | reverse complement strand
ATACTTTATAATTGCAATGATTAGAATATTATATTTAATTTTTGAGAGGATTATATGAAGGATTATTTATATTTAGACTATTCAGCTAATACGCCTGTTGATGAGGAAGTTTTAAAAACTTTTAATAATGCTACATTAAAATATTTTGCTAATCCTAATGCAACTCATGGTTTAGGTGTTGAGGTAAATGAAAAAATAAATAAAACAACTGATAAAATAATAAATTTATTTAATAAAAACACACGTTTGGATAACAACATGGAAATAGTATATACATCAGGTTCTAGCGAATCAAATAATCTTGCAATTAAAGGTGTGGCACAAACATATAAAGAAAATGGAAAACATATTATATCAACATTCTTAGAACATTCATCAGTTAGTAGCCCACTATCATATTTAAAAGAACAAGGATATGAAATTGATATTGTTGGAATAACTAGTGATGGAAAAGTAGACCTAGAAGAACTAAAACGTTTGATTAGAGATGATACAATACTTGTTTCTGTTTGTTATATAGATAGTGAAGTCGGAAATATACAACCTATTCAAGAGATTGCAGAATTAGTAAGCAAACATCCAAATTGTTTTTTACATGTTGATGCTACACAAGCAATCGGAAAAACAGAGGTAGATTTCAATGGTGTGGATTTAATTTCTTTTTCACCTCATAAATTTTATGGCTTGAATGGATTTGGAGGTTTAATCAAAAAGAAAGATATTGTTTTAGAACCATTAATAAATGGTGGAGCTAGTACAACTATATATAGAAGCGGAACGCCAGTTGTTGGACAAATATGTGCACTCGAAAAAGCTTTAGAATTAGCATTTGATAATTTCAAAGAAAGATACAATTATGTAACTAACTTAAATGAGAAATTAAGAAATAAATTATTAAAATATGATAATGTAAAAATTAATACTGTTTCTAAAAATAATCCATACATTTTAAATATAAGTGTTAATGGGATTAAAGCAGTTGAGTTTAAAAAGAAATTAGAAGAATATGGAGTTTGTGTTTCTATAAAATCTGCATGTACTGTTACAATTACTCCATCTAGAATTGTTATGGCAATGACACATGATAGAAAAAGAGCTTTTGCTTCATGGAGAATTAGTTTAAGTCATCTAGTATTAGAGGGAGATATAGAGAAATTTTTAAATATTTTTGATAAATGTTACAATGAATTGATGTAAAGAAAGAGGTTTTATATGGAAAGATATGAAGAAATTGAAAAATCAATAATAACTACATATCGTAAAGGAATATGGGGAAAATTCATAAAGGGTATTAAAGAATTTAATATGGTTGAAGATGGAGACAAGATTGCAGTATGTATTTCTGGTGGTAAAGATTCTATGCTTTTAGCTAAGTGTATGCAAGAACTAAAAAAACATAGAAAAGTAAATTTTGAACTTGTTTTTTTAGTAATGGATCCAGGATATAATCCTATAAACAGACAAAAAGTTATTAATAATGCCAAATTGCTTAATGTTCCGATTACAATGTTTGATACTGATATCTTTGCATCTGTTGAGAGAATTGATGATCATCCATGTTATATATGTGCTAGAATGAGAAGGGGTTATTTATATAGGAAAGCAAAAGAGCTTGGATGCAATAAAATTGCTCTTGGACATCATTTTGATGACGTTATTGAAACTATTATGATGGGAATGTTATATGGTGCACAAACACAAACTATGATGCCAAAATTATATAGTACTTCTCATAAAGGAATGCAACTTATACGTCCATTATATTATGTAAAAGAAGCGGATATAATAAGATGGAGAGAAAGAAATGATTTACATTTTATACAATGTGCTTGCAGATTCACTGAGCATTGCACAATGTGTGACAACGGTGGAGGCGGTTCAAAAAGAGAAGAAATGAAGAAACTTATCAAACAACTTCGTAGTGTATATAATAATGTTGATATGAATATTTATAACAGTACAAAAAATGTCAACTTAAATACAATTATTTCATATATTAAAGACGGTGAAGTTCATAGTTTTATGGATAATTATGATGAAGACGGAATGAAAAAACAGAAAAATATAGATTAAAATATATTGTGATAAAGATTTTTGATATGATAAAAAATATCGAAAATCTCTTTTTATATATTAGAAAGTTCTCTGAACACCCTAGTATATAAAAATATTCGTTTTTTCTAAGAGAAAAATATAAACAACTTTCATTGCTTGCAATGATTGACATATTAATATGCGTAATATTATAATATTAAAAGAATTAATAAATTAGAGAGGGCGTGAGTTTTTGTTAGAATTAGAAGAAAATAAAAAGACAATAAATAACTTAAAAGATAAAATAGAAAGTTTAGGTGAGTCTCTTTGACATTGCTGAAAAAAAGCAAGAATTAAAAGACTTAGAAGCTAAGACACTAGAACAGGATTTTTGGAATGATAATAAAGAATCTGGAAAAGTATTAGCGAAAATAAAATCTTTAAAAGAAGTTGTTTCAAGCTATTCGAAAATATATGATGAAGTTATTAATCTAATTGAAATGACAGATCTAGTCATGGAAGAATTTGATGAAGATTTGAAAAAAGAAATATTAAATAATACAAAAATAGTTTCTGATAAAATAGAAAAATTAGAATTACAAACTTTTCTATCAGGAAAATATGATAAAAATAATGCAATTGTTACAATTCATCCAGGAGCTGGAGGAACTGAATCTCAGGATTGGGCTGAAATGTTGTATAGAATGTATACACGTTGGGCGTCAAAATCAAATTATCAAGTAAATGAAGTAGATTTCCTTGAAGGAGATGAAGCAGGAATAAAAAGTGTTACATTTGAAGTTATTGGAGAAAACGCTTATGGATATTTAAAAGGCGAAATGGGAGTACATAGACTAGTTCGTATTTCACCTTTTGACAGTAATAGTAGAAGACATACATCTTTTGCATCTGTTGAAGTTTTACCTGAAATTACAGATGATATAGAACTTGATATTAATCCAGACGATTTAAGAGTAGATACATATAGAGCCTCTGGAGCTGGAGGACAACACGTAAACAAAACATCATCTGCAGTAAGAATAACACATATACCAACCAACATAGTAGCTCAATGCCAATCAGAACGTTCACAAATTCAAAACAGAGAAACAGCAATGAAAATGCTAAAATCTAAATTATTAGATTTAAAAGAAAAAGAACAAAAAGAAAAGATAGAAGATTTAAAAGGAATTCAAAGAGAAATAGCATGGGGAAGTCAAATCCGTTCATATGTTTTTTGCCCATATACACTTGTTAAAGACCATAGAACAAACTATGAAGTAGGAAATGTTCAAGCCGTTATGGATGGAGATTTAGACGGTTTTATAGAAAGCTATTTAAAAATGAAATAGAGGTAAAAATGAAGTCAGTTGAAGAAAAAACAAATGTTATGAGAATTTTAGATGGAAAGAAAATAAAATATAATCATTATAATTACTTAGAGTCAGGAGCTATTAGTGGAATGGAAGTAGCAGAAGCTTTAAATGAAAATCCAAACACAGTTTTCAAAACACTAGTTACAGTTGGGAAAAGTGGCAACCACTATGTTTTCTTATTACCAGTTAACAAAGAACTTGATTTGAAAAAAGCAGCCAAAAGTGTTGAAGAGAAAAATGTTGAAATGATTAAATCTAAAGAATTATTATCTTTAACAGGATATATTCATGGAGGATGTTCACCAATAGGCATGAAAAAATTTTTTAGAACAGTTATTCATAAAACCGCTTCTGAATTTGAAACAATCCTATTTAGTGGAGGAAAAATTGGATATCAAGTAGAACTTACTTTGCAAGAATTAAGCAAAGTTATAAAATATGATTTAGCAGATATTGTTGTAGAAAAAAATAATTAAAAGAAAGAAGAAAGAAAATGAAAACAAAGAAAAAAGGTAATTTTATAAAAAATTTTGTTGTGTTTGCACTTCTTATATATTTAACTTTTTACATTTTATTTAAAGACCAAAACATACTTGAAATTTTTGAAATTTTAAAATCAGTAAAATTGCAGTTTGTTGCAATAGCAATTGGTTGTATGTTTTTATATTTAGTACTTGAAGCCATTAATTTAGGAAGAACACTAAAAAATTTAGATGAACGAACATCTTTTTGGCAAAATGTAAAATATGCATTTATAGGTTTCTTTTTTAGCTCAATAACCCCTGCAGCCAGTGGAGGCCAACCAATGCAAGTTTACTATATGTATAAAGACAAAATTTCAGTTGCCAATTCCACATTAGCATTACTTATCAATTTAACAAGTATGCAAATAATCACAATCGGATTCGCTTTATTTAGCTTAATATTTAATTATCAATATTTGAATAAAGTATTAATTATTTGTTTTATTATAGGAATACTATTAAACTCAACAGCATTATCACTTCTTATAATAGGAGTATATTCAAGAAGACTATCAAAATGGCTAATTGAATTTGCACTTAAAGTTTTAAAATTCGTCAGAGTTAAAAATTTAGATGCTAAAAAAGAAAAATTTGAAAGCGAACTAGCAAGATATCAAGAAAGCGCAGTTTATATAAGAAATAATAGATTATTAATGTTAAAAGTATTACTTACTACTCTAATTCAATTTACAATTTATTATAGTATTACATATTGGACATATAGAGCCCTAGGATTTAATCAACACAATATAGCAGAAATCACTACAATGCAATCAGTACTTTTTGCAACTGTATCAGGAATCCCATCACCAGGAGCAGTTGGAGTTAGCGAAGGAGCATTTACAGAAATCTTCAGAAACGTATATCCTAAAAATGTAATGGGAAGTGCAGTTTTATTAAATAGAGGAATTAATTTCTATCTATATGTATTAATTTCTGGAATAGTAACAGCTGTTAATCATATTAAAAAGAAAGATATTAGTGGAATAGATGAGGAGGAAAGTACATGTTAAAAAATAAGTTGATAAAATTTATTACATCATTGTTATTATTCTTCTGTATGATAGCATACTATTTTAATCCATCAATAAGAATTCTTTCAACAGCACTAATTATTTTATGTGCAGTCAAATTTATAGTTGTTACTATTTTAGAACCAGACAGTATATGGGAAATTATTAAAAAGTTTATTTATATTGTAATTGGATTACTATTTGTATTTGGACTAATTTATAATAATATTTATTGCGAACGAATTGCAGATATATTAATTTTAATTGATACTGTAATTGAAACACATAGAGTCAGAAAAAAGTAAAAAATTGTTGAGATAAGATATGAAATTTCAGTTTCATATCTTTTTTTCAATTTTTCTTCAATAAATGAGTAGTATTATATATTCAGAAACAAGGAAGACTTATAAAAGAGTGATGTCTTCAGAAAGGAAGGAAATAAAATGAAAGAGAAAATTTATGTTTTTATAATAGGTTTATTATTAGGAGGAATAATTGCAACAGGAGGTTTGTTTATTTATCAAAAGTGTAATGAAACTTCTACAGATAATACACAATCTAATGAGCAAATGCAAATGCCTGGTGGCAATGGAGATAATTCAAATGGACAAATGCCTGGAGGAAATGGAAGTACACCACCTGCAAAACCTGGTGAAAATTCTAGCAATAGTGGAGATTCTTCAAACAGTAATAATTCATCAAGTAATGATAATACACCTCCTGCTAAACCAGATGATAATAGTTCTACAAAATCTAATGATTCAACACAAAATACTAAAACTTCAGCATCAAACAGTATATAGTTTGATGCTGATAATATGAAAGGAGAGATAAAAATGAAAAAGAAAACATTTATTCGTGCATGCGTGCTTATAATATTAGCAGTTGTTTTAACTGTTATGATTAAGTTCTATTGCGATTTAATAAAAGATAAATACAGTAATTCGACATCTAATAATGTCCCATCTATGGGAAGCAATGTACCAGGAGGAAATAATAGTTCATCTGTTACTAAGACAGGAGCTAAAGAATTTACAGCTGATGATACATCTACAGGAGAAGAATATACTTCATCAAATTCTGATGAAAACGCTATTTTAGTAAAAGACGGCGCTAATGTATCAATTTCTGATGGAACAGTAGATAAATCTGCCGGAGATAGTACTAATGTAGAAAATAGTGAATTTTATGGTGTTAATGCTGGTGTATTAGTCGATTCTAGTTCATCTGCAACTTTAAAAAATATGAAAATCACTACATCAGCAAAAGGTGCTAATGGAGTTTTCTCAACAGGTACAGATTCAAAAATTTATATATCAGATTCAGAAATTTCAACCACAAAAGATTCATCAAGAGGTTTAGATGCAACATATGGAGGATATATAGAAGCGGATAATGTTAAAATATCTACACAAGGCGGTAGTTGTGCTTCACTTGCAACAGATAGAGGCGAAGGAACTGTAATTGCAAAAAATTCTAATCTATCAACTGCAGGGAAAGGTTCACCTGTAATATATTCTACTGGTGATATTACATTAGAAGATTCTGACGGAAAAGCTACAGGTTCACAAATGGTTGTTATTGAAGGTAAAAATACAGCTACTGTATCTAACTCAACATTAGAATGTTCAGCAAATGGAAATAGAAATGATGTAGACAATTGTGGTATCATGATTTATCAAAGTATGTCTGGTGATGCCGGAGAAGGTACAGGTACATTTAATGCAACTAATTCTAATCTATGTATAGATAGTTCATCTAGCTTATATAAAACAGCTCCATTTTTCTTTATTACAAACACAGATGCAATAATAAACTTAGAGAATAATAAGTTGTCTTATGGAAGTGATATATTATTAAAAGCAGAAGGAACTTCTGAATGGGGTAACTCTGGAAGCAACGGTGGTAATGTTACATTAAATGCTAAAAACCAATCATTAGTTGGAAATATAGAATGTGATAATATAAGTACAGTCACTATAAATCTAACAGAAGGAAGTTCTTTAGAATCTACAATCAATTCTGACAAAACAGCTAAATCTGTTGCTTTAAAATTAGATTCATCTTCTAAATTAAAATTGACAGGAGATTGTTATGTAACAAGTTTAGATGATGCAGATACAAGCTATTCAAATATTGATTTTAATGGATTTACTTTATATGTTAATGGTAATGCTATAAATTAAAAATCTATAGGAAATATTATAATATCTTTTGATGAGTAATCAATAGTTATATTGATTATTGAAAATATTAATATTACTACTAATAATATTATTAGTGAAAAAGCACAAAGATTTGATATAATATTTGTGATATTATTATAAATATTGTTCTTATAATGAACAGTTGTTGTTGCTATTATAAAATTATTATTTTATTCTAGGGGGTATAATGATGAAAAAATATATTTTGATGAATTCGAATGATAAATGTAATGATTTAAAATATAAAAAATTAAAATGTAACATGATTAGTAAATTCCAATAAAGATGGATGTGTAAAGAAAATAGATATAAATTAATAGTTGACTTTTGTTTTGTATAGATGTTACAATGTTAACATAAGTTAAATTTAATTGCGCTTTAAAAAGATATTAGTAGAGTTTTATTTTGAATTTAGAGAGATAATGGTTGGTGAAAATTATTTTCGGATAATTCTTGAATTACAAATCTTATAGTGATTAACGGTTTGCGTTCGAATACGCTATTAATGAGACAATAATTTATTGTGAATAAAGGTGGTACCACGAGATAGTTCGTCCTTTTATATGGATGAGCTATTTTTTTATACAAATAATTGTATGTGAGTAACTACTTTTTAGGAGGTGATGCTATGACCCGAAATTTTGCCATGAAGGTAATTATCCAAGGGTCCTTCTATAATATAAATATTTTGCATGAAATCACACATGAGCAGATTTTAAAATAATTTAATAAAGTTTATTATCTGCCAATATTATGTATGTACTTATACAGAACATATGTACGAATATTAAAATAGAAAAAAAGGAAGGTATTAATATGAATAATATAGACATTATTAAAAGAAAGGCTGTACAAATTTTTTCAGAGGAAGATTTGGATAGAAAATTAAATAGTGGAAAGAAGTTAACTATTAAGCTTGGAGCAGATCCATCAAGACCAGATTTACATATTGGTCATAGTGTGGTATTAAGAGTATTAAAAGCATTTCAAGATATGGGACATGAGGTCGTATTTGTTATAGGTGATTTTACTGGAATGATAGGTGACCCTTCTGGTAAAAATAAAACAAGACCTGCTCTTACTTTTGAGCAAACAAGAAAATCTGCTGAGACATATTTTGAACAAGCAACTAAAATATTAGATAAGGATAAGACTCGTATTGTATTTAATTCAGAATGGCTTTCTAAGATGAATTTTGAAGATGTAATAAAACTATGCTCTAAATATACTGTTGCTAGAATTATGGAAAGAGATGATTTTAAAAAAAGATTTGAAAATGGATTACCTTTATCTATACATGAGTTATTATATCCATTAATGCAAGGATATGATTCAGTTGCATTAAATGCTGATATTGAAATTGGTGGTACAGATCAAACATTTAACTTACTTGTAGGTAGAGATTTACAAAAAGATTATAATCAGGACCCTCAAACTGTTATGACATTTCCTTTACTTGTTGGTTTAGATGGAAAAGAGAAAATGAGCAAGTCTTTGGATAATTATATAGGACTTAATGATGCTCCTTTTGATAAGATTGTTAAGAGTATGAAGATTCCTGATGATGTATTAAGACAATATTTTGAACTTGCTACTGATTTGTATTCTGATAAGATTGACGAAATTATGAATGGAGATATTAGAGAAGCTCATTTTGAATTTGCTAAGGAATTATTAAAGATGTATGATGATGTTTCTAAATTTGATGAGCTTAAACAAAAGTATTTAGATGTAGCACATGGTGGTATAAGAGATAATATAGAAGCGGTTAGTATAGATGAAAAGCAAATAAATGTTTGTGAACTGCTCGTTAAGGTTGGTTTTGCTAATTCAAAAGGTGAAGCTAAAAGAATGGTTCTTGGCAATGGTGTTAAAATTGATTCTGAACTAATAAGTGATACTAACATGATAATTGATTTATCTACTAGTGAAAAAATACTTCAATTTGGAAAAAATAAATTTATAAAAGTATTTTAATGTATAACATTTTTCCTCCTTTTTGCATATTATATTCCAAAAAGGAGGATTTGTTATATGTTTTCAGATTTAAATTCTTATACTCAATATTATGGGATGAATAACGGACCATTTGTTAATCAAGGATTTAATCCTAATAACCTAAACAATGGTTTTGATTTTAGAACTGCAGGAATGACTGTAGGAAATAATGATGAAATAATTTCTTTTAATCAGGCTGTTGATATGATTAGAAGGTCTGTAGGTGATGAACGTTCTGATGAGATTTTTTATGATGCTTTAATAAAAATGGCACCTAATGATAAGGATAAAGAGATTATTACTAGTATTCGTGATGATGAAAGAAAGCATAATAGAATTTTAAGGGAATTGTATTTTAATTTTACAGGACAGATGATTCCTGTGGATACTTCTAATGATACTTGCGATAATAATTTTACGTATAAAGAAGGGCTTGAAAAAGCATTATTTGGAGAGTTAGAAGCGGTTGTAAAATATAGAAGAATAATGGGAGTTATGCCGAGTGGAAATAGTTATATTTTATTAATGTCAATTATGACAGATGAATTAAGACATTCAGCAAAATATAATTACTTGATACATATGGCGAAATAAATAAATTTAATTGACTAATATATACTTTCGTGATAAAATAGTTGACATAAAGCAAAATGCTTTTGCAGTAACTTTATAAATACGTTCCATAACAAGAAAGGATGAGCAGGATGAACGAAGCTAATATTTATGGATTGCAACCAGGCGAAGATTTACGGGTACATGAGAGATATGTTGTTATACATTCTCCAAAAAACCACGACTACAAAGTTCTCAATTTTAATGGAGTGCTTTTAGGACATTGCACAGAAGAAGAATGGAAATCTTATACAGAACCAGCATGTATACAATTACAAGACTGTATCTTAGTGAAAAAAGACCATAAAATGCGATTTTTAACATATGATGGTGAAGTGATTTGTGATGCAGTAAAACATTATCGTTTAACCTGCAATGAACACGAAAACTATCAGAGAAGTTTCCAATATGACTTTAATGACTATGTAACAATAGTAAAAGAAACAGGAGAAGCAGCTATTTATTCTCAATTTGGAGAATGTATATTATCTCCAAAAGATTGCTCTTGTTATATACAAATACAAATGGAAAGCAATATTGCATATTTAACTTTAAAAAACAAGTTAATAAGAGTATATGACTTAGAGAACAGAAGTTTTATAGGAGAAACTTTTACAAAGAAAGAAAATTACTATCCGCATGTTATTTTGCATAATGGAGAAACACATTATTTATTTAATGCTTTAAAAAAAGAGTTAACAGAAATAGATGCCTGCTATATAAAGCAAGAGCAATTCAAATACCACATTGTATGGTCTATTTATGCATATAAGAATGGAAAATGTGGATTATGGCTAAAACTGAAAGAGAATACTATATTCCAGGCTTTGCCAATCAAATACACAAAGATATTGGTTGATGAGCAATTTATATATGCAAAGGAAAACGAAAAGGTAGAAAAATTTTCATTAGATGAAGTGATAGCAAGAAATACAAAACACAATTCAGGCGATATTGTAACTAGCAATAAAAAAGCCCAAATCAGTATTTTTGGAATCACTTTGTATAAAGGTGAAAGGCTCTATTTGCAAAAGAAATGCTTTTTTGTAAGCAAAAGCAAAAATGATGAACATGTCGCAAACTATTATAATCTTGAAGGCAAATACATTGGCAAATCTTATGCAGAAACAGTGATCGATAGAGAAGTAACTTGGAGTTATGAATTTGGAGATGTATTAGCTTTGAGTGAATTTCGTGACAAATGGAAAATATATGATTATAACGGTCAGAGAATTACCGAAAAGGAATATGACAACGGTTATGCTATAGAAGAAGCAAATTGTATGATTTTCTGGTGTAAAAATAGAGAAAATCTAATGCAAAGTGAAGTTTTAATCTTAAAAAAGATACTTTTAAGATTAGATGGGTTTAAAGCTATAGAGTTTTCATGCGATAGCTGTTTCATAGCTACAGACTATTTTGATAAGAGTTGGGTATTTGATTATGAAGGTACTCCGATATTTCAGGAAAGATTTGAAACAATAGATAAAGAGATTTTACCTTTAATCATTCAGAATGAAGATAATGGAAATGGGTATACTATCTACGATTGCGTAAACAAAACTAAACAGCATTTAGAGGTAGATGACATTATATATGTAAGAGGCACCATTTTTCCTACACCATATTATATAGGAGTTTTACATGGCAAAAAAGGTGTTTTTGTATATAAAGAAGATACAGGTTTCAAAAAAGTAGTACCTATCGAATATCAAAATATAGAAGAAATATATTTCAATGGTTACGACTGGCTTGCTCAGACAAGTGAGAAGGACGATATTTATAATTCAAATGGGGAGATAATTTCATCAACTCATAAGTAACAAGAAACTTAAAAAATGAACTGGCAGACTTTAGTAAGTTTGCCAGTTCATTTGTGTGCCCAACATGGGCAACAACTTAAGGGTGAAAGTCCCTTACAGTGCCTGATAGTGGCGAACTGTTAGCAAATGACAAGGGTGTCCATTGTGAGGTGGAATCTGAAAGGAGTGTGAAAGCAAATAAGGGAGCTAGTGGAATTGACGATATGAAAGTATCAAACTTAAAAACAATTTTTCAACCTTTAATCACACTCTTTTCGTAGAGGAGCGCAGTGTGCTCCATAAAAGCCAATATTAACAAAAACATAATTGAAAAGATGTCAAAATCTAAGTAATTGAAATTATTAATGTTATCAAAAAAGCCAAATATTATAATTGACTTTCAAGCACTTTTGTGATAAAATAGTTAACATAAAGTGACAGCTTTATTTATTTTACTACATAATCAATAACATAAAAAACTACATCAGATAAGGAGGTAGCATTATGCTAAGCTTAGATTTTTATCATTATATTATAGAACAAGTAAAAAAAGAACAAGAAAAAAAAGAACAAGAAAGAAAAGAGCAGGAAGAAAAAATGAAAAAAAATGGACATATAATTCGGAAATTAGACGAAAAAGGAAAGCATGCAGTTTGTGACCTTGAAGGCAAAGTTTTAGCAGAATACGATAAAAACGATATATACTATGAAGGATCTAACTTTTTCTATATAATAAAAGATTATTTTGGAGAAGCATATGCTTACTTTTATAATGTAAAAGGGAAATTTATCGGACGAGCATCTGTGTGGAAGAGAAATGATAACATAATAATTAAGTATGTAGAATGTGAAAAAATGTTAGCACTTGGTGAAATGTTTGGAGATAAATATGATGATTGTGAATGGTCATTCTATACATACGAAGGTGAACCAGTTTCCAAAAACAAGTATTTGCAAACATTTATTTCTGATTCTACAGACCCAACCGACTACAACAATGTTGAATGGCTGTTTACTTTAAACAATAAGGAAGATCCAACACAGAGCGAGGTAATTGCTATATCCACAGAAGGCAAAATCTTATTTAGACTTGAGAAATTTAAAGAGGTGTATACAGCAGATGTTTTCATAGGAGGATATTTTTTCGCTAAAAGTATTTATGACCAGGTCTGGGCATTTGACTGGACAGGACGTGAAATCTTTGATCATTGTTTTAACGAGGAACAAATAGATCCAAAGACACTTGACCTTATTTTTGAAAAAATGGATGGCGTACCATGGTATACAATATATGATTGTGAACATCAGACAACGGAGCTCATGCAAATAGATAAAATCGAGCGATTAGAAAAAAGCGACGATCTGGAGCAATTTTACAAAATATACCAAGATGGTAAAGCTTCCATTTGGAAGTACAATTGCAACAAAGGGTTCTTAAAAGTGCAAGAAGGTTAACTAGATTTTTGTTATTGATTATGTTTAAGTTGTATATCAACTTTATAAAAAACTAGCAGGCTATATTAAGTTTGCTAGTTTTTTGTTGTATTATGTCATGGGGACGTTTAAATTGGCAATCCGAAAATAATGTAATGGCGTACACTGTTGTCACAGGGACGTTTTTATTGACAACTAAAAAATGATGTAGAGGAGCACAATGTGCTCCATAAAAACAAACATTATGATTGACTCACAAACACTTTTGATGATAAAATATTCGTTACAAAGCAAAAGCTTTGCTATATAATAGAAAAGTCATATTGATTCTCTAAAAAAAGTAAAAGAACTGAAAAATAAATAGGTAAAAATTAAGGTATTGAATATAAGAAAATTCAATACCTTTTTAAAATTAAATTACATAAAATAATATACAGAAGAAATGAAGAAGACTTCCTAAAAATATAAATATATGAAATACAGAATGTATATATTTTTTCTTTTTTCCTAATCCATATAAAATTGCACCAATACTATAAACAATTCCGCCTGCAAGCAATAATCCGAATCCAAAGTTAGTTAATAATTGTGGTAAAATAGATGCTTTTACAATTATGCACCATCCCATTAATAAGTAACAAGCCATAGATAAATATCTATATTTTTTTATATCTATTGAGTTGAATAATATTCCTAATAATGCAGTTCCCCATATTATTCCGAAAATTGTCCATCCCATTGCTGAATTATAACTACGTAATGTGCACAAACAAAATGGAGTATATGAACCTGCTATTAATAAAAATATTGCACAATGGTCAAATATTTGAAAAACTTTTTTAGCTTTTAACTTTGGACTCAATCCATGATAAATGCTTGACATTGTATATAGTATAACCATTGAAACCCCAAATATTACGCCACTTACAACTGCATATGGATTATGATGAATTGCTCCAAAAATTGATAATAGCACAATTGCAACAATTCCTAAGACACCACCACAAATGTGTGTTACCATGTTAAAAATTTCTTCTCCCTTAGTGTATGATGGCAAAA
>CAKPDW010000033.1 GCA_934149115.1 uncultured Clostridia bacterium | reverse complement strand
ATTGGAACAATGGAGAAAACAACATAGGAATGAAAGAAAATACAGCAACAATAACAACACAAAATGAAGCAGGATTTGGAGAAAAAGATATGACAGACAACGAAGATAAAGCAGATATTATCGTAGCAGTAGGAACAGGAGAGATTGCATATACGTTGATAGCATATGGAGTGTTGATTATAGTGTTAGCAGTTACAGCAGGTGTATACATTATTAAACGCGTTGGCGTTGAAAAATAGATTTCGATTAGAATGATATCTTCCTGCGTTAAATTCCCTCTGAATTTCCTCAACGTACCTATGTACGCCTCCGGAATTCAGGGGGAATTTGCCTTGTAATATAAACATTCTAATCAAAATCTTAGCGTTGAAAAATAATTAGAATTTTAGCTGTGTTAAAAAGTATGTTTAAGTCCTCAACGTATCTATATACGCCTGCGGGTTAAACATACTTTTTGCCTTGCTAAAATTTAATTCTTTTCCAAGCTACTGACGGAAAAAACGCTCCCTTGACAAGTTGATACGGTGACTGGGCTAGAGGTGTGTGTTGTGAAAAACGTCCCTCTGACAATAAAAAATACAATATATGGATATTACTTTTGATATACATTTTTCTGTAAAAGTGTGTGAAAATATGTTTGGGAATATTGTATGTTATTGCTTATTATGCTATAATTCGATTATTAAATTAAAGGAGCTTAGAACTTGAAGGAAGAATATATAGTTTATTGTGATGAGTCAGCTAAAAAAGGAAAATACTTTGGAAATTTTTATGGTGGAGCTATTGTTAATGCGAAACAAATTGATAGATTAACATTATCTTTAAATGAAAAGAAATCTGAATTAAATTTGTTTGGAGAAATTAAATGGTCTAAGGTAACAGAAAGATATTTAGAGAAATATATAGAAATGATAGATTTATTTTTTGATTATATAAAAATAAGTAATATAAAAATTAGAATAATGTTTAAACCAATTTGTTATATTGTAGATGATTTAACAGAAAGTCAAATAGATAATGAGTATTATTTGCTTTATTATCAATTTGTAAAATGGGCTTTTGGATTTGAAAATAGTAATCCATCAAAAGATAAAGAACTTTCGATTAGATTTTATTTTGACAAATTACCTAATACACCAGATAGAAACGAGACGTTTATTGATTTTGTTTATAGGTTAAATAATGAAAATATATTTAAAGAAAATAATATTCATATAAAAAGAGAAAATATTGCAGAAGTGAATTCTCATAATCATGTTATTTTACAATGCATGGATATCATATTGGGATCAATGAATTTTAGATTAAATGATTTTCATAAAGAAAAATTACCAAATAGTAATAAAAGAGGTAAAAAAACAATTGCTAAACATAAACTATATAAACATATATTAAATAGAATAAGAGAAATTCATCCTAATTTTAATATAGGAGTATCGACTGGATTGAATAATATGGATGCTTGGACAATACCATATAGACATTGGAAATTTATACCGACTAATTCTACATATTATAAAAATTTAACCAAAAAAAGGTAAAATCAATAATCCCCCATCGCATCTACATAAATCTTTTACGTACTAAACGTAAAGCTTCGAATTGACAGGGGAATTATTATTATATGTTATTCTTAAAATGATTATACAGATTTTTTTTAGAAAATGCAATAGTTTTGGAAAAATTATGTTGTTATGTGAATATTTGTACAAGAGAATATACTATGGAGCAAATACAAAATATAAAGGAGGTTATTGATACAGGAATAAAGGTTTCATAAATTTCGTCGTGAGGATGTTTTTGTTAACAACTAAAAAATAATGTAGAGGAGCGCGCTGTGCTTCGCAACGAAGAAATGTGGAATTTTAAATTTTATGTTTGTTAAGAAAAATGTCGTGACAATAAACTTTAAGATTTTAATTAGAATGTTTATATTACAAGGCAAAAGTGGAGAAAATTCCGCAGTCGTACGAGTGTACGTCGAGGAAAGTTTCTCCATTTTTAACGCAGTAAGATATCATTCTAATTGAAATCTTCGTGACAAATTATGACTAAAAATTCTTATCAGATTATATCGTGGCTGGATGAGTTGTATTAGAATAATATCGAGGTGAACGATATGCCAAATTTTGTAATAGAGCCTAAAAAGAAAAAGGAGTACGAACAATTCACTTGTAGAATTGAGGTGGAGTTACTTGAAAAGGCGAGAAAAATTGTTTTGGAAAATAATTTGCCATCTGTAAATGAGTTTATTAATTTATGTATGCGTTTTTCTATAGACAATTTGTCGGTTATGAAGGAGACGGATGAGGATTGAATATTAATTCAACAATTCTTTGATTCACGGTTTATTTTAATTGAGAACAAACTTCTATGTTTAGGGGTTTGTTTTTTATATACTAGGAAAGTCATGCTGACTTTTCTAGTATATAAAAAATTGCACAGAAAATTTATAAAATAAATTTTCGCACTCGAACAAATTTACTGAAAATTTCAATTTTATAGAAAAATATAAAGAGTAGAGTAAAGACTGAAAATTGAAAATTTTCAGATTTGTTTTTATATAAAATAAAAATACATATAATTTTTTGAGTAAAAATAAGTATTTTTTAAACTTGTAATGTGTGTAGTTGTTATAGTTGGTTATTTTTGTTCTAAAAAAATCCGACAAATAGTTACAAATATCTTGAAAAAAAAACTTGTAATTGGTATAAATAATGTATATAAAAAGGGAGATTTTAAATGAAAAAATATTCTTTGGAAAAGTTTAAAGAGAGAAAGAAAAATAGAAAAATGATTAAGATTACTGCAATAACTATGGTGTGTATTGTTGTTTTGGTTGTTGTAGCTTTATATATGGCGAATAATACTTTTAGTTCTTTTATAGATACGTATGTTTTGAGAAAGGAGATTTCAGAGGGGTCTATAAATAGTGTAACTATTGATACTGAAAATATTTCTCTTGTGTATCCGTATGAGAATAATTTGGTTATTTATGCTGATGGAAATATAAATTTTTATAATACTGAGGCTAAACAGATTGGTAATATTGAGTTGACGTTGTCTAAACCGATTGCTGATGGTAAGGGTAAGTATCTTGCTTTGGCTGATTATGAGTCTCAAAAGGTTTGCTTGGTGAAGTCTAATAGTTTGGTTTGGCAAAAAGATGTTGAGGGTAAGATTTCTAAGGTGACTGTTAATAAGCAGGGGTATGTTGCGATTTCGGTTACTGGAACAACGTATGAGTCAATTGTTATGGTTTATAATCCAAAAGGGGATTTGTTGTTTAGTAAGTATATTTCAAATTATGTTATGGCTACTGATATTTCTGAGGATAGTAAGTATTTGGCTGTGGCTGAGGTTGATAATAGTTCAATTATGCCTACTACTACGATTACTATTATTTCAATGGATTTGGCTTCAACTAAGTCTGAGAGTGCTACTGTTAATACGTATCAGGCTGTTGCTAATGATTTACTTACTGGTATGAAATATCAAAATAAGAATATACTATTATGTGGGTTTGATAGTTATGTTTTAAAAATGGATGAGTATAGTTCTCAAAAGATTTATGAGAAGGATGATTTGACTGCTTATGTTGATGTTAATATAAGTAGTGGTTTTGTTAGGGTTGATAAAGAGGAGTCAAGTGTGTTTAAGTCTGATTATAGGCTTAAGATAAAAGGTGCTGATAATTCTGAAAAGGTATATATAATAGAAGGAAGTTTGAAATCGCTTAAGGCTAAAAATGATTTGATTGCTTTAAATTTGGGAAAAGAGGTTCAATTTGTTGATAAAAATGGCTGGTTGAAAAAGAAGTTTGTGAGTTCAAAGGAGATTAAGGATGTGTTAATATCTAGTCAGATTGCTGCTATTGTGTATAAGGATAAAATATCAATTATAAATCTATAAGGAGGTATCTTATGGGAATAGTAATAGATTGTTTGGTTGTTTTGGTTATGGCTTCTTGTATTTTTGTTGGATATAAGAAGGGCTTGATGAAGGTGGCTATTAATTTTATTGCAATCTTTTTATCAATTATTTTGGCTTTGATTTTGTATAAGCCTGTTGCTAATTTTATTGTTAATAATACTGAGTTGGATGAGAAGATTAATTCTGGTGTTTATGAGAAAATTAAAGATGAGGATTTTTATAATTTGTCTGATGAGGCTAAGGATAAAAATGGCTTGTTGCAAATTTCTGATAAATATATTAATGAGGCTATTCAAAGTTCTAAGGATAATGTTGCTCAATATGTTTCTGATAGGATTACTGAAACTATAATAAATGGTATTGCTTTTGTAATTGTTGTGATTGCGTTGAGAGTTGTTTTAATTTTGTTGTATTTGCTTTCTGATGTTATTGCAAGTTTACCTATTATAAAACAGTTTAATAAATCTGGTGGAATTTTGTATGGCGTTATTGAAGGATTATTTTTTGTTAATTTAGTTTTTGCTATATTGTATGTATTAAATCCAGTGTGCTTGAATGGTAAGATTGATGAGACAGTTCAAAAATCTAATTTGGGCAAGTTGGCTTATAATGATAACATCATAATTAATATGATAGGAAAATAATTGAAAAATAAAAATATATCTGTTATAATACATTACATATTAGTAGTAGGAGAAAAAAAGTGAGTAGAAGAGAAAAAAGAGAACAAGAAGAAAGAGAAGAAAAAGAGAGAAAAAGACTGGAAAAGGCGGAAAGAAGAAATAAAAATAAAAAGATCACTACAAATAAAAATCCCAAAAAGAAAAAGAAGAAGAAAGATAATACTTTTGTCAAAGTGCTGAAAACAATATTAAAAGTTATTGTTGTATTTATTTTAATAATAATTTTGTTATTGGGTTGTTTTATTGGCTGGCTTGGATTTAAGTATGATTGGAATTGGAACAAAATGATAAGAGGACGGTGCTAAAGAGGTTGCTATGATGGTAACTGGTCAATCGGAGGAAGATATTGCAAATCTGGAACCTATTTATTGTTTGGTTATGGGAATAAGTACTGATGAGGGAAATTTACTTACAGATACAATTATTTTGTGTGCTTATTATCCTAGAACTCAACAAGCTTCAATGCTTTCAATTCCTAGAGATACTTTTGTTGGAAAGAGTGAGGCTACAGCAGGTGGTAATGATAAGATAAATGCGGTATATCAGTCTGGTGGCGGTGGAGACGCTGGTGCTAAAAAGGTATTGAGTGCTGTTGAAAAAATTACAGGATTAGAAATAAATAATTATTTGGCTGTTAAAAATGAAGGTTTGATTAAGATTATTGATGCAATTGGTGGTGTGGAGTTTAATGTTCCAATAAATATGAATTATGATGATCCAGGACAAGATCTTCATATTCATCTATCAGCTGGAATGCAACATATTGATGGTTCTAAAGCTGAACAGTTATTAAGATTTAGACATAATAATGATGGAACAAGTTATCCTGAGGAGTATGGTGATAATGATATTGGTAGAATGAGAACTCAAAGAGAGTTCGTATCTGAAACTGTTAAACAAACTTTACAGTTTAAAAATGTAACAAAGATTAATCAGTTGATTGAAATAGCTTTTCAAAATATAGATACAAATATGGATATGAATTCAACTATGAAATATTCACCAGCTGCTTTAGAGTTTGATGTTTCTGCAATTCAAACTTCATATTTACCTGGAACTCCAGCACAATTTGGCGCACAAAAGTTGTGGTTCTATAGAGCAAATAAAACTGAGATAAAGAATCTTATTCAAGAAATGTTTACTTTTAAGCAGGCTGAATCAGATGCTCAGTCAACTGCAACAGGTGTTATAAAACCTGAATATATTAAGGTTCAATTATTAGATGCTTCTGGAAATGAGACTGTGTTTGAGAATACTAAAAAGAGGTTAATTAATAAGGGGTATAACATTGAGGAGACTGGTACAACAACTGTTAGCAAAACAACAAAGGTTATAAATAGAACAGATAAAAAAGAAGAAGTAATTGATGAATTGATTAATACTCTTGGTTATGGAAATACGAGTAGTGGTAAGACGAGTTCACAATATGATATAACTGTTATTGTTGGACAAGATATGAATCAGTTAGTAATGGAATAAAAAAATGAGGGCAATTTATTTGATTGCTCTCATTTTTTTATCTTATAGAAATTTCGGAGAATTTTCTATAAGATAGATTGCTGAAAAAAAATAGAATAAAGATTGAATTTCTTTACTCTATGATATGTGTTTAATTTTTTGAAATATATTTTGTTCTGTTACTGAAGGTTCTTTTTCTTAAATTGTAATATCTAATTGATAGGATTATTAGTATGAATATTGCTATTATTAGACATGCATATAAAAATATTTTATTTGTTTTTGCTGGTTCTACGTCGTTGCCTGCTAGTAAATCTGTTGTATAGCATAATCCTTCAACTTTATAAGAAATTGTTCCTACAACGTCACCTTTTGTGATTGGTGCTGATAGGTTATCATTTAATTTTATTTCTGGTTCAATATTTGTATTTTTATTGTCTATGCTTGCAAGAACTGATACATCATCTGCGATAAGTAAATCTAGGTTTTGTTCGTCTTTTTTTGCATTGTCTATTGTTATTGTTTTTATTGTATTTCCAGATGATTTTAATTTTCTAAATGAAAAATTATCAAATGCGTAATTGAATGCGTTTATGGTATCTACGTATCTATGGCTGATTGTTCCAGTGTTTCCATATGTTATTGATGAGCCTAGGACTACTGTTATGAAGTTCATTCCGTTTTTTGTTGCTGATGATACGAGACAGTTTTTGGCTTCTGTTGTATATCCTGTTTTTATTCCTGTTGCATATTCATAATAGTAATTATCTGATCTGTTACGATTGTCATAGATAAGCAAATTGTTTGTATTTATATATGTTCTTGTTGCTGATGGATATGCTGATGTTGCTGGTAATGTAAATGATGTTGTTTTTACAATGTCTCTAAATGTTGAATTTTTCATTGCGTAGTTTGATATTAGTGCTAAATCATGTGCTGTTGTGTAGTGGTCATTGTTGTGTATTCCGTTTGGATTAACAAAGTGTGAGTTTTCACAACCTATTTCTTTAGCTTTTTTATTCATTAAATCAGCAAAGGCTTCTTGTGAGCCTGAAACGTGTTCTGCTAATATGACTGCGCTTTCGTTTGCAGATTGTAGCATTAAGGCGTATAGTAAGTCTTTTATTGAAAGAGTTTCACCAATTTGTATGTTTGCTGTTGAGTAACCACTTGGTATTGAATTGATTGCAAATTCGCTTGCTGTTGCTGTTTCATCTAGATTGCAGTGCTCAATTGCAAGGATTGCTGTTAGTATTTTTGTGGTACTTGCTGGGTATTTTTTCTCATATCCATTTTTTTCGTAAATAATTTTTCCTGTAGTAGATTCCATAATTAAGACTGCTTCTGAGGATAGGTCTTTTTCTAGTTCTGTTGTTTTATCTGATAGTGTGACTGCAGAAGCAAATGAGAAAATATTACTTAAAATTATTACAAAAATGAAAAAAGAGAATACTCTTTTTAACTTGTTCATAAATTTTCTCCTTATATTAATTTATATTAATATACCTCATTTTTCGACAAAAAACAATATTATTTAGAAAGGAATTATAAGAATGAATAAAGAAAATCGAAAAAAATTTATTTTGCCAGTTGTAATTATAATTATTATTGGCATTTTGATTATAAAAATAATTGACAATAATTATCAGAAAGATAATGTTGATGAAATTAAAATTACAAATATTGTGGAAGAAAGTGATGATAAGAGTGATGAAAAAATAAAAGTTTATGTGACTGGAGAGGTGAAAAATCAGGGTGTTATAGAATTGGACGAGGGTAGTAGGATTGTTGATGCGATTGAAAAAGCTGGTGGCCAGACTGCACAGGCTAATTTGAAAAATGTGAATTTGGCATATACTTTGGAGGATGGTCAAAAGATTTATATTCCAAATATTAATGAACCTAGTGATGAATCGAGTATAACTGATAATGATGGGGTTGTGGATTCTGAGGAAAAAGAGAGTGTTGTTAATATTAATAAGGCGAGTGAAAGTGAGTTGCAACAGCTTAAGGGAATTGGTCAGGCTTTGGCTAGTAGTATTGTGCAATATAGGGAGGAGAATGGAAAGTTTAAGGCTGTTGAAGATATAAAAAATGTGCCTGGAATTGGAGAAAATAAGTTTGAAAATATTAAAGAAAATATTAAGGTAAAATAGTGTGCTGTTCTTGTATTATTTTTATAATAATGATAATATTATTATTAATGGAAGGTAATTTGTATGAGAGATTTAAGTAATAGTATTGTTGTTCAAACAAATAAAAATGGAATGAGTTTTTTACAGTTTAAGGTTTTACTTAATTTGGGTGTGAAGCATGCGTATGCTTTGAAGTCAGATAAGCTTAATTTAAAATATTTTGGTGGTGCTCTTGATAAGTCTGCTGAGGTTGCGTCTTATCAGGCTCTTTGTGATTGTGTTGGTCTTGATTATAAAAATGTTGTAAGACCTATGCAGAAGCATACTAATGTTGTAAAATGCGTTGATAAGGTGTATGAATCTTTTATTTTAAAAGATGTAGATGGGTTGATTACTGATTCGTCTGATGTTGTTTTAGCAACGACTAATGCGGACTGCATTTTGTATTTGTTGTATGACAAAAAGAAAAATATAATTGGTAATGTACATTCTGGTTGGAAGGGTTCATATCAACGTATTATAGAGAATGCAATTGATATTATGATTGAGAAATATCAATCTAATCCAGAGGATATTATTGTGTGCATTTGCCCTAGTATTCGTAAGTGTTGCTTTGAGGTTAGTGCTGATGTTAAGGATATGTTTTGGGATAAGTTTTCTTTTTTGGATAATATTAACCAATTTATTTTAAATGGTTATAATGAGGGAAAATTTTTTATTGATACTGTGGGTATTAATAATTGTTTGTTGAGAAAAAAAGGAATTTTACAGAGAAATATTTACGATTCTGGAATTTGTAGTTTGTGTAATAGTGATATGGTACATTCATATAGAAATGAGGGAAAGTCGTATAAATTGTCTACTGCAATTATTGCCTTACCTTCTGATAGATAGGTTAGTTAAAGTTTAGTGAGGATAGTATGTTTGATAGTTTTGAAGAATTAGAAAATGAAATAAAAGATTGTAGTAAATGTAAATTGTGCAATAATAGAACTAATATTGTTTTTGGTACTGGTAATAAATCAGCTGATTTGATGTTTATTGGTGAAGGACCTGGTGCTGACGAGGATATTCAGGGAATCCCTTTTGTTGGTAAGGCTGGAAAGTTGATGAATCAGGCTTTTCATGGAATTGGTATTGAAAGAGATGATGTGTATATTGCTAATATTGTTAAATGTAGACCTCCTATGAATAGAAATCCTGAGCAGGATGAGATTACTGCTTGTTTGAATTATTTGAGAAATCAGGTTATGCTTGTTAAACCTAAGATTGTTGTGTTGCTTGGAAATGTTGCTTTGAAAACTATTTTGGGTAAGGAGTATTCGATTACAGCCTCTAGGGGAAAGTGGATAGAGAAAAAAGGAATTAGATATATGCCTACTTTTCATCCTGCTGCTTTGCTTAGGGATGAGACGAAAAAAATTAGTTTTTGGAAGGATTTAAAAGAAGTAAAAAGAGCTTTGGATGGTGTTTAATATGGAATTTAAAATTGTGTATGGTAGAAGTGGTGCTGGAAAGACTACATATATTTTTAATGAGATAAAAAGAAAAATTAAAGAAGAAAGTAAGATTTTTATTATTGTACCAGAACAATTTTCTTTTTCTGCAGAGAAACATTTGTTGGAGACTATTGATGATAATAGTAGTATTAATGCTGAGGTTTTGACTTTGAGCAGAATGGCTGATAGGGTTATTCAAGAGGTTTTGGGAAATGTTACTGTTCACTTATCAAAGATTGGTAAGTCTATGATTGTGTATGATGCTATTGATTCTCTTAAAAATAGTTTGAATTTTTTACGTAGTTCTGATAAGAATTTAGAGCTTGCCTTGAGAATGATTACTGAACTGAAAAAGCATAATATTAAGTATCAAATGATTGAGGATACTATTGAAAAAATTGATAATAAGTATTTGCAATTGAAACTTACTGATACTTATAATTTATTAAAAAAATATCAGGATAGGTTGGAAGGTAATTATATTGATGAGGCGGACAAGTTAGATTTATTAGCTCAGAATATTGAGTTGGTGGATTTTTTTAATAATGCAGTTATTTATATTGATGAGTTTGCTGGTTTTACTCCAAATGAATATCAGATTATTGAGAAATTGTGTACTTTAGCTAAAGAGATTACTGTTACAATTTGTACTGATTCTTTGGAAAAGGTTGAGAGCCTTGATGATAGCATTTTTTATTTTAATCAGATTTGTGCTGAAAAATTGTTGGAAATTGCTAAACGAACGGGTTGTTTTATTGATAAGATTGATTTGGGTAGTTCTAAGAAATTTAATAGTGATGAATTATTGAATTTGGAAAAATCTATTTATTCTCCTAATCAGGTTGTTTGGGATAAAGGTACTAAGGATATTTCTTTATTTATTGCTCAGAATCCTTTGTCAGAGGTAGAAAACGTTGCTCAAAGTATTTTAAAATTGGTAAAGAATAATAATTATAGATTTAGGGATATTGCGATGGTTTGTGCTAACATTGATACATATTCTGCTGATGTTAAAACTGTTTTCCATAAATATAATATTCCTGTGTTCGTTGATGAAAAAAAGGATGTTAATAATAATATTTTGATGAAATATATTGTTTCTCTTTTTAATATTTTTTCTACTAATTTTTCGTATGAAGCTATGTTTTCATATATAAAATCTGGTGTTTTGAATATATCAGAGGATGATATATTTTTACTTGAAAATTATGTGAATAAATGGGGCATTAGAGGAAACAAGTGGTACAAAGATGATTTCTTATATGAAGAAAAAAATGATGTTCAGGATAGGGTTAATCAGGTTCGTATAAGTATTGTTAATCCTGTTTTGAAGTTTAGAAAGTGTTTACAGGAAAGTAAGGCTGTTAAGGATATTTGTAGTAATTTATATAAATTTATTGAAGAAAATAATGTTGTGCAAATCATTTTGGATAAAGCGCAGACTTTTGAAGACGAGGAAAAGATTGATGTTGCTGAGGAATATCGAAATGGTGTGAAAATATTTTTTGATGTTTTGGATGAAATGGTTTTAATATTTGAAGATGAACAGATGTCTTTTGATAGATTTAATAAGGTATTACAGATTGGAATTTCAAAATCAGAATTTGGTAAAATTCCTTCATCTTTTGACCAGGTCCTTTTTGGTGATGTTGATCGTTCTAGATCTAGGGAGATTAAAGTTTTATTTTTAGTTGGATTGAATGATGGTGTTATTCCTAGAATTGTTAAGGATGAGGGCTTTTTAAATGATGATGATAGAGATGTTTTGAAGGAGAATAATCTTGAACTAGCTAAGAATTCTGTGGAGTTGCTGTATGAGAATCAGTTTAATATTTATAAGGTTTTGTCTACTCCTGAGGATAAATTGTTTTTGTCTTATGCTATGGCTAGCAATGAGGGTGAAGCTTTGAGAAATTCTATTTTGGTTACTCAGATTAAAAAGATTTTTCCTAATTTGTCTGAAGATAGTGATGTTATTGAGAAAAATTATGAAATCACTACTACTGAGGCTACTTTGGATTATGTTGTTGAGAAATATAAGGATTTTCTTGATGATAGGGAGATTGATGAGAAGTGGAAAAATATAATTTCTTGGTATAAGAAAAATTATAGTGAGAGAATAGAAAAGATTTTCTGTGGAGCTAATTTTTCAAATGTTCCTGAAAAGATTTCTGATGAGAATATAAAGAGAATGTATGGAGATAGCTTGAGAACTAGTGTTTCTAGGCTGGAACAGTATAGACGTTGTCCGTTTTCTTTCCATTTGAAATACGGTTTGAAGCTTAAGGAGGAAGATGAGTTTAAGATTAGGGCTTTGGATACTGGTAATTTTATGCATGAGGTAATTGATGAAGTTTTTTCTAAGATTGAGGATAAGGAGTTTGATGTAAAGACAATTTCTGAGGAGGAACTTTATAAGATTATTGATGAGATTATTAGTCAGAAACTTGGTATGAGTAAAAATTATATTTTTACAAGTTCTCCTAAATTTATAGTGTTGACAAAGCGATTGAAGAAGGTTGTATATGAATCTATAGATTATATTATTGAACAGCTTAGAAATAGTAAGTTTGAGATTTATGGACATGAGGTAGAGTTCAATGAAAAGTCTGATTTTAAACCATTAAAAATTGAGTTGGATGGTGGTAAGCAGGTTGTTGTTACTGGTAAGATTGATAGGATTGATGTTGCCAAGACTGATGATAATACTTATGTTAGAATTATTGATTATAAATCTTCTGTGAAGGATTTGGATTTGAATCAGGTTGTTTCTGGTATTCAAATTCAGCTACTTACTTATTTGGATGAGGTTGCTGAACAAAAGAATTTTGAGTCTGCTGGAGTTTTGTATTTTAATTTGATTGATACGATTGTTAAGGCTGATAAAAATTTGAGTGATGATGAGATAAAAAAACAGTTGAATAAGAAGTTTAAAATGAAGGGGCTTGTTGTTTCAGATGTTGATATTGTTAAATTGATGGATTATAAATTGGAGCCTTCTAGTTATTCTGAGTCTATTCCTGTTTATTTGGGTAAGGATGGAAATATAAGTAGTTCCAAGTCTAGTGTTTTGGATAGGGAAAAGTTTGATAGATTACAAAAGTACACTAAGCATATTATTTCAGAAATTTCTAATGAAATTTTTGCTGGAGTGGTTGATATTAAGCCTTTTTATTTATCTAATAAAAAGAATCCTTGTGAATTTTGTGAGTATAAGTCTATTTGTAATTTTGATCCAAAATTGAAGGATAATGAATATAGATATATAAAAAATATGTCTAAGGAAAGTGTTATGGAAGATATAATGAATAGAGAGTAAGAATTTGATGATTAATTGAGAAAACGACTGGGTTTTACATTCCTAGTCGTTTTCAGATATACTACACTAAATATTATATTTGAACTGTTGGGAAATTCCCAACAGTTCAAATTGAAGGAAATTGTAAAGTTAATAGAAATATTGATTATTACAATTTAGATATGATAATCGCTGTTCGGATATAGGACAAATTCAAAAAAAGCAACAAAATTTAGACAATGGGCAACAGAAGTTTTAAAATCATATATTATAAAGGGATATAGTATAAATAAAGAAAAATTAAAGAATCCAAATAAATTTGGTAAAGATTACTTTGATGAATTATTAGAAATCATCAAAGAAATTAGAACAAGTGAAAGAAGATTTTATCAAAAAGTAACTGATATTTTTGCAGAATGTAGTATTGATTATAACAAAAATTCTGAAATTGCAAATGATTTTTATTCTACAATCCAGAATAAATTTCATTATGCAATAACAAATGAAACTGCTGCTGAAATTATTTATCATAGAGCTAGTAGTCAAAAAGAACATATGGGATTAACTTCTTGGAAACATTCTCCTAATGGCAAAATTCTAAAAAGTGATGTATCTATTGCAAAAAATTATCTTACTTCTAAAGAATTAGAGTTCCTACAGGATATAGTAAATATGTATTTGGATATTGCAGAAAACAGAGCCAAAAGACAAATACCTATGAAAATGAAAGATTGGGTAGAAGAATTAGATACGATGTTAAAAACAAATAGATATGAAATTTTGCAAAATAAGGGAAGTATTTCCTCTGAACAAGCAAAGCAATTCGCAGAAATTGAATTTGAAAAATTTAGGATTGAGCAAGATAAAAAGTATATTTCTGATTTTGATAAAATTATTGATGAGTGTAAAAAAATAAATAAAAATATATAAGAATATATAAAAATCGATAAAACGTTGATATATCAGCATTTTATCGATTTTTTTATTGGAGGCGCCACCCGGATTTGAACCGGGGATCAGAGTTTTGCAGACTCGTGCCTTACCACTTGGCTATAGCGCCGAATATTTAAATTTGTACTCATGAATAGCTTTACTTACCTACGACTCGCTACGCTCGCTGCATACTGATGTTGTAACGAGCAAAGCTCTAACAACCTCAGCAACTTGGCTATAGCGCCGAATATAAGCATATAATGGAGCGGA
>CAKPDW010000032.1 GCA_934149115.1 uncultured Clostridia bacterium | reverse complement strand
GAAAGCGAAAATAGTATATATGAGGTATTTTCTATTTATCAAATAGAAAAGGAAGATTACTATATTCAAACTGGTTTTTCTACTGTTGCTGATTTTCAGGAGTTTTTGAACACAATTAAAAAGAGAAGTGTGAAAGATTTAGGAGTTGAGGTTACTTCTAATGATAGAATATTGACTTTGTCTACTTGTGGAAATAATAATAACTATAGGGTTGTAATTCACGCTAAAAAAGTTGAGAATAATGTTTAAGGGAAACAATGATGTTTCTCTTTTTCATTGATTAATGAGTAATACTTTGATATAATACATGTGTTTATGAGGGAGAAATTTTATGGAAAATTATATAGGTGTTTTAGTTTCAGCAATATATATAGCAATTGTTGTTGGATGTTCGAAATTTGTTAATAAGTTTGGTGAAGAAGCGAGTAGGAAATTTGTACATATTATGCTTGCGAATGTATGGTTTTTTTATGTGGCTTTTATTAATTCAATGGTTTTTGCATGTGTATTACCTGCAATATTTGTTGTTGTTAATTATTTGTCATATAAGTTTAAGCTTATTAAGTCTATAGAGAGGGAAGAAAATGATGGCTATGGAACTGTTTATTATGCGCTTTCTTTGCTAGTTTTGGCTATTTTTTCTTATAATATAGGTAATCCATTAGTGGCTTTGCCAGGTATTTTAATAATGGGATATGGAGATGGCTTTGCTGCTATTGTTGGTAAAAAAATTTCAAGTAAAAAATATAGAATTGGAAATACAATTAAAAGTTTTGCAGGTTCTTGTACTATGTTTTTAATTAGTTTTTTCATTTCTATTATTATATTAAAAATTTTGAATGCACAATTTTTCTTGATTAAGGGATTGATGATTTCTGTTGTTGCTACTATTTTGGAAGCAATATCAATTAAAGGATTAGATAATATAACAGTACCAATATTTGTAACAATATTAGTTTTTTTAGCTGTTTAGGAGGATGTAATGATTTTAGATAATATAAATGGACCAGAAGATGTAAAAAAATTGGATGATTATGAGAAGAAAAAATTGGCAGAAGAATTGAGAGAAAGAATATTACAAGTTGTTTCAAAAAATGGTGGACATTTGGCATCAAATTTGGGAATTGTTGAGCTTACTATTGCTTTACATTCAGTGTTTGACATGCCAAATGATAAGATTGTGTGGGATGTTGGACATCAGACGTATGTACATAAATTATTGACAGGTAGAAAAGATCAGTTTGATACTTTAAGACAGATGGATGGGATTGCTGGGTTTCCGAGAACGTCAGAATCTGTTTATGATAGTTTTGATACTGGACATAGTAGTACATCTATTTCTGTTGCTTTGGGAATGGCTAGAGCAAGAGATATTTTAAAGGATGATTATAAAGTTGTGGCTGTGATTGGTGATGGCGCAATGACTGGTGGTATGGCATTAGAGGCTCTTAATGATGCTGGAATAAGTAAGACTAATATGACTGTTATTTTAAATGATAATGAAATGAGTATTTCTAGAAATACTGGTGGGTTAGCTAAAATGCTTGCTAAAATTAGAACAAGAAAATTTTATATAAATTCAAATGTGTCTGCTAAAAATTTTATAAGAAAAATTCCTGTTATAGGTGAGCCAATTGTTAAGGCCGTTGTTAGATTAAAAAATAGTATAAAGCAGTTAATTATTCCTAAAATGTTTTTTGAAAATATTGGATTTAGATATTTGGGCCCTATTGATGGCCATGATATTGCTGAATTGGAAAATATTCTTAATATAAGCAAACACTTGGAAGGTCCTGTGTTGATACATGTAATTACTAAAAAGGGAAAAGGATATAAGTTTGCTGAGGATAATCCTAATAAATATCATTCAACTTCAGCTTTTGACTTGAAAACAGGTGAGAAAATAAAAAAATCTTCAATGGATTATTCTAAAGTGATGGGGAATAAATTAGTTGAATTGGCAAAAGAAAATCATAATATTGTTGCAGTTACTGCGGCAATGGAAGATGGAACAGGTTTGGCAAAGTTTGCGAAAGAATTTCCTGATAGATTTTTTGATGTTGAAATTGCTGAACAACATGCTTTGGGAATGGTAGCAGGGATGGCTAAGAATGGCTTGAAACCAGTAATTCCTATTTATTCATCTTTTTTGCAAAGAGGGTATGATCAATTAATACATGATATTGCTATTCAAAAATTGCCTGTTGTTGTTTGTGCTGATAGAGCTGGAATTGTTGGGAATGATGGTGAGACACATCATGGAATTTTGGATTTATCTTTTTTAAATACTGTACCTAATTTTACTGTTATGGCTCCTAGAAATTTTGATGAACTAGAAAGTATGTTGGAGTTCGGAATTAAGTTTAATGGTCCTATTGCAATTAGATATCCAAGAGGTGGAGAGGGAAAATATGATTTTCCTAATAAACCTAGTGAAATTGAAATTGGAAAAGCTGAGATATTAAAAAAAGGAGAAAGTGTTACAATTCTTGCTATTGGTAAAATGGTTTCATATGCTATGGAATCTGCAGAAAAACTTATAGAACAAAATATTTCAGCAGAGGTTATTAATGCTAGGTTTGTGAAACCTTTGGATTTAGATACTGTTAAGAAATCTATAAAAAAGACAGGAATGCTAGTTACAATTGAGGATAATATTGTGGATACTGGATTTGCTAGTAGAGTAAATTATTTAATAAATGATTGCAATTGTAAGATTTTGAATTTGGGCTATCCAGAAGAATTTATAAAACATGCTACTGTAGATCAAATTGAAGAAAAATATGGAATGAATGTTGATGCTATAACAGAGCGAATAATAAAATTTATTGGTGATAAGTGATGAGGGAAAAAAAGAGTGATGATGAGCTATTGCTAGCAAAAGTAGCAGATAAACAAAAAATATGTGGTTCTAAAAATAGAATAACATATACAGATTTTTTGAATAAAAAAGAACAGGTTTTGATATCTAAAAATATTAATTTAAAAAATTGTTTTTTTTATGGTGTGAATGATAATGCTGATAGAAAAATTTTAGTTTTTTATCCTGAAAAATTTAATGAGGAATTAGCTAGAAAAATGTTGGATAAAATTTTAGCTGTTATTAGAATTGAATTACCGAATGATTTGAAGGGAAGTTATGAGCATAGAAATTATTTATCGGCAATTATAAAAATTGGTGTTGATAGATGTAAAATTGGAGATATATTAGTTGATGAAAATGGAGCAGATATAATAGTTTTTGATGTCAATAAAGAATTTATTAAACAATCATTAATGGAATTAACACGTTTTAAAAAATCAAAAATTGATGTTATTCCATTGGAAGATATTAGACTAAAAAAGGATTGTTTTGAAGAATTTTCGATTATTGTTTCTAGTATGAGAATTGATAATATTGTTTCTGAAATTGTTGGTTGCTCAAGGTCAAGGGCAGAGGAATATATTGCTTCAGAAAGAGTTTTTGTTAATTATGAAACAGTCTTAAAACTTTCTAAGGTGGTTTCTGAAGGTGATGTGGTTACAATAAGAGGAAAAGGAAAATTCATAATTGACGGATTGGTCAGAAATACTAAAAATGGGAAAAGTGTTATAAAACTCAGAAAATATGCATAATGAAAGCGATTAATTGAATTTGAAAAATAAAATATTGCAAACTTTGTTTTAAAAATATATAATAATATATATTTTGGGATAGGTGAAAAAATAAATTATGAATAAAACAAAGAGAAAAATTTTTGAAGCTTCAATGAAGTTGTTTGCTGAGAAAGGTTATGATGCAACAAGCGTAGAAGAAATTACGGCTACTGTTGGAGTTGCAAAAGGAACTTTATATTATCATTTTTCAAGTAAAGAGGAAATTTACAATTTTTTGTTGGAAGAAGGAACAAAACTTTTAATAAATAATATTGATTTAAAAGTTTCTAAATTAAATAGTTCAATTGATAAATTGAGATCAATTGCTTTACTTCAGCTTAGAATAATAACTAAATATCAAAATTTGATTACAATATATTTATCTCAAGTCTGGGGAAGTAATGAGAGAAATCAAAAATGTCAAAAATATATTAATACATATATTAGTAAAATTGAGGAGATTGTAAAAGAAGGAATTGAAAATGGTGAATTAAAATCAGGTAATCCTGAAATTATGGCATCTGAAATTTTTTCATTTACATGTGCAGGATTTATGTATAAAATTAAATCAGGAAATGCAATAGATGTTAAAGAATTATGCTTAGAGTTTGATAAAATGATTTATGGGTTAAAAAAGATGTAAAATGAAGTAATTAATATTATTTTGAGGAAGGAATGTGGGATAAGTTATGGACAAGGGAATACATGAGTATGTAAAAATAACAGATTTAAAAGATATGTTGAAAAAATCTGAAAAGGCTTTTGGAGATAAGGAAGCTTTTAGATTTAAAACAAAAGAACCTGGTAAATTTAAAGATATATCTTATAAAGACTTTTCAAAAGATGTTAATGCACTTGGAACTTCTTTGATTAATTTAGATATGAAAGATAAAAGAATTGCTATTATTTCTGAAAATAGATATGAATGGGCTGTTGCATATTTGGCTGTGGTTTGTGGCACAGGAATTGTTGTTCCTATGGATAAATCATTACCAGAGAATGAAATAAGAAGTTTAATTGAACGTTCAGAAGTTGATGCTATAATATTTAGTAGCAAATATGATGAAATAATGAAAAGAGTTAGAAATGATGAGATTTCTAAAATAAAATATTATATTTCTATGGATTTGAGCAAAGAGAGTGAGAAAATTTTATCACAAAGGGAATTAATAGAAAAAGGAAAAAAATTACTTAGTGATGGAGATAAAAGATTTGTAGATGCAAAAATTGATAGAGAAAAAATGTCTATAATGTTATTTACATCTGGAACTACAGCCAAATCAAAGGCAGTAGCTTTATCTCATAAGAATATTTGTACTAATTTACAGGATATTGCATCAATGTTTGATATTGGAAGAAATGATAGAATGCTTTCATTTTTACCTTTGCACCATACATTTGAATCTACTGTTGGCTTTTTATATCCTATATATGCTGGTGCAACAATATGTTATTGTGATGGAATTAAACATTTAGCTGAAAACATTAAAGAATATCAAATAACAGCTATGATTTCTGTACCTGTATTGTACGAAAATATGTACAAAAAAGTTATGAGGGGTATAGCGAAAAAAGGTAAATTAGAAAAAGTTGAAAAGGGTATGAAAATTAGTAATTTGCTAATGAAATTACATATAGATGCTCGTAGAAAGATATTTAAGGAAATTCATGATTTGCTTGGTGGAAAAGTAAGATTATTTATAAATGGTGCTGCAGCATTAGATCCTGATGTAGAAAAAGGTTTTAATGCATTAGGTATTAATATGGCGCAAGGATATGGATTAACAGAAACTTCTCCTGTTTTAGCTGCTGGAAATGGAACTCCAAAATATTCTAGAGTAGGTTCTGTAGGAAAGCCTTTTCCTAGTGTTGAAATAAAAATTGATGAACCAAATGAAAAAGGAATTGGTGAGATTATTGCAAAAGCTGATTCAGTTATGCTTGAATATTATGGAGATGAAGAAGCAACAAAAGAAACGATTATTGACGGATGGTTCCATACAGGTGATTTAGGATATTTTGATAAAGATGGATTTTTATTTATTGCTGGAAGAAAGAAAACTGTTATTGTATTGAAAAATGGTAAAAATATATATCCAGAAGAAATTGAAGTATTAATAAACAAAATTGATGGTGTAAAAGAATCATTTGTTTATGGTGTGCCTGCAAATAATAATGATGAAAAAGAATCAAAGATTAATGCAGAAGTTGTTTATGAGAAAGAAAGAATCAAAGAGTTATTGGGAACAGCAGATGAAGACAAAATAAAAGATTATATATGGGAACATGTAAAAGAAATTAATAAAACAATGCCTGCATACAAGTATATTAGAGAAATAATAGTTACAGATAAAGAATTAATAAAAACAACGACTCAAAAAGTAAAACGTCATGAAGAAATTAAAAAAGTCCTAGGGAAATAAGAATTGTAACTAAAATGTAACATAAAAAAGATACAAAAGTAATTGTATCTTTTTTTTATTAAAGCTATAATTGATTCAGATAGTAATGAAAATTGTACGAATTTGAAGGAGGTCTGTTTACAATGTCATTTTTGTTTGGAAAATTATTTAATAATAAACAAGGCATAGTAAACGTGAGGATGGTAATCACGGAAGAAAAGATATTGTCTAATATTGAAAAAGTTCAAAAGATGATAAATCCTAAGAGCAAAAAACAGATTGTTCAATTGGAAGAAGATACATATTTTAAAGATTTAGTTGAATCAATAAAAACTTATCTTGAAGAATACCCAAAGAAAAAGAATTTTCCAAGAAGTGTTTATAAAGCTGCTTATGATTTAGTTGAATTTGCAACAAATCAATTTGAGGAAAATACAAAGAAAATTGAAGAATTAATTATACAAAGAGAAAAGAATATTAGTTCAGCATTTGAATTAAAAACTGTTCTTTCAAAAGTTTTAAAGAAAGAAGAAGGATATGAAAACGAGATAGAAAATGCTTCTGTTAAGTTTTCAGAAGACATAGGAGAATCTCTAAAAATTCTTTCTGAAGGAACTGATGATGAAGAAAAGAAAGCTGCTAGAAAATTGATTGATGCTAGAATAAACAATTTGGAATCTAATTTCCATATAGAAATTGATATGGAGAGAATTGAGGACAAATCAAAGGCTTTAAGTTATATAGGAATTGAAATTGCTGATGCTTTAAAATATATTCCAGCTCCAATTGAGGAAGTTGCTAATGTACCACTTGAAAGTGAAGTTATTAAAGAACAACCAAAACCTGTTGAGCCTAAGAAAGCTGTTAAACAGCCAAAAGCAGAAAAAGAAAAGGTTGAAAAAGTTGTTAAACCTCAAAAACAAGTTGCAGTTGGTGGTGCTAATATAGCAGCAGCTACAATGGTAGAGAATACTCCACAACCAAAAGTAAATTCAATTCTTGCTCAAAAGGAACAAGAAAAATCTGATGATCAAATTTTGAACGATATGTATATGCAAGAAACAAGATTTGATGTTAAGCCATCATTATGGCAAAGATTTATAAATTGCAAATTTATTAGAACAATAAGATTTATAATGAAAATTAGAGTTGTCCTTGAATTTCCGGTTCTACCAGAAGGACAAGGAGAAAATCAAATTTAATTATATAAAAATGCTTAGTTAATTTACTATGTCTGGAAGGTTCTATAAACTTTCCAGACATATTTAATCAATATATTAGATAAAAAACATATAGAGTATAAAGATTATGCACGTACTAAAAATAAAAAGTTGTATTATAATTGAAAAAAATAAAAAAAGTTATAAAAAAGTATTGACAGAATATAATTAATCCATTATAATAGGACTTGCGATTGAGACATGCGCCCTTAGCTCAGCTGGTCAGAGCAACCGGCTCATAACCGGTAGGTCCAAGGTTCGAATCCTTGAGGGCGCACCACCATGGGTAGGTGGTCGAGTGGTTAATGGCACCAGACTGTAAATCTGGCCGCGAGAGCGTACGATGGTTCGAATCCATCCCTGCCCACCAAACACATAACATAAGTTATGTGTTTTTTTTGGCTCTTTTTCAATAGCTTGATTGAAAATCTATAAAAATATTTTATTACAATATTTTAAAAATAATGCAATTTTAATGCAACTAGATATTTCAAATGTTACCATGTGACTTTTTTTGTTTTAAATGAAGGATATAAAAAATAAAAGAAAAATTTGTTTACTGCCAAATTGTGACAATTTATTCGTTTTTTGTTAGTTATAATTTTTTATATTATAAAAAGAACATTGCATGGAGGTTTAATTTGCAAATTTTGTTCTAAACTAATGAAGAAAGGATGAATTTTATGAGAAACGGTAGAAAAGAAAAAGATGTTCAGGAGGCTATGGATAAGAAAATGTTAGAGTGTATTGATTCTGAATTAAAAAGATTGGAAGATGCATCTAATATTGAGGAATATAAGAAGCAAATACATAGTAGACGAGAGGGTTTTAAACTTATTTTTAGTGATTTTGATTTTTTTATAAAAATAATAAGAAGTCATAAAGGTGGTGTGAACATTAAAAACAATGAGATTGGATATAAAGAAATTTTGGATAAGATTTTAAAGGATAAAATTACTTATAAATTAGAACAGATTTATAAAAAGGCAGTAATTTTGGGAGAGGGAAGTGAAGATTTGTTTAATTGTAAGATTTCTCAAATAATTGATAGGCAAATTGGAATAGGTGAGATTTTAGATAATTATAATGAATGTATGGATATTATTGAAAATTATAAAAAAGATATTGTCTGATAATAGTGAAATTTTATGATTTATATTTAAAATATGGAAAATGCTCTTGTTAATTAAAAAATTTATTTATATAATTTATAAAAAGCTTATAAATGGTTATACTTATGATAAAGATTTTTAAGGAGGTTTTTTATGGATAGAAAGGTAAGAGTTGTTCAATATGGAACAGGAAAAATGTCTGTGTATACAATGAGATATGTGTATGAGAAAGGTGCTGAAATTGTTGGAGCTTTTGATGTTAATCCTAATGTAATCGGTAAAGATATTGGTGAGGTTATGGGATGTGATCATAAAGGTGTTGTGATTTCAGATGCTAAAGATGCTAGAAAAATAATGGAAGAATTGAAACCTGATATTTGTATTGTTACTACAATGAGTTTATTGGCTGATGTTGAGGAGCCTTTAATGTTGTGTGCTGAACTTGGAATAAATGCTATTACTACTTGTGAGGAGGCTTTTTTCCCAGGCAATTCAAATCCAATATTAACACATAGACTTGATGAGAAGGCTATAAAGAATAATTGTACTATTACTGGTAGTGGTTACCAAGATATTTATTGGGGCCAATTGATTTCTTCAATTGGTGGTTCTACACATAAAATTACTAAAATAAAGGGAAGTTCAAGTTATAATGTTGAAGATTATGGAATTGCTTTGGCTAAAGCTCATGGTGCTGGACTTTCTTTAGAGGATTTTGATAAAGAAGTTGCTTCTGTTGATAGAATGTCAGATGATGACAGATTAAAAATTATTGAACGTGGAGAGTATACTCCTTCTTATATGTGGAATGTTAATGGTTGGCTTGCAGATAAATTAGGATTAACAGTTATTTCTCAAACTCAAAAATGTGTTCCTCAAACTCATGATAAAGATTTGTATTCTTCAACTTTAAATATGAATATTAAAGCTGGAGATGCTACTGGAATGAGTGCTGTTGTTACAACAGAAACTAGAGAGGGTATCACATTGGAAACAGAATGCATTGGAAAAGTATATGCTGAAGATGAATTTGATAAAAATGAATGGACAATTTGTGGTGAACCAGAAACAACTATTGTTGTTTCAAGACCTGCAACTGTTGAATTAACTTGTGCTAGTATTGTTAATAGAATTCCTGATGTTATCAATGCTAAAGCTGGATATATTCCAACTGCTCAAATGCCTGATTTGGAATATAGAATAAAACCTTTAAATGAGTATGTAAAATAAAATTTATTTATTGAAAAAAGGAAAGTTATGCTTTCCTTTTTTTGAAATGACTTAATTTTAGGGATGAAAATATTTATTACATTTCTTTTAAAAGTGTGTTTTTTTCATTGACTGTGTGATGATTTATATATATACTATATTTTGTAAAAAAGAAAAACATTCTGGAGGAAAAAGTTATGATACTAAAGAGAAAAAAGTATATAATTTCATTTACAATATTTGCGATGTTAGTATTAATGTTGAATGTTGTTAATGCTAATTCTATAAAGGTTGAACAAACAAAATTATCATCTGGTGGAGCAGAGATTAATGTTCATTCTGATAATAAAGTGAGGGAAGTAAGATTTTATAAAAAAGTATCAGATAAATGGATTTTATTCTATACTAATTTAGAATCTGGTTATAATGATAAAAAATTCTTTATTTCTAGATATAAATTATCTACTTCAGAAGGATCACAAATAAAAGTTGTTGTTATTGATGAAAATGGTGAAGAACAGTCTAATGTTGCAGATGTTTCCAAAGTGCCAGAGCAAACTACACCAACACCTACAAGTACACCTACGCCATCTAATTCACCATCAAGCTCACCATCAAGTTCACCAACTTCTTCAGTGACACCGTCTACTGAGCCATCACCTTCAGTGTCACCATCAGCGTCTGCATCAAGTAAACCATCAGCGTCAACATCTCCATCAAGTAAGCCATCAACATCTCCATCTTCGTCACCATCTAATGGTAATGTTGAGGTTAAATCTATTACTTTAAATAAGACATCTTTGACAATGAATGCTGGTGATACGAAACAATTAGTTAAGACTATAACACCGTCTAATGCTAAAACAACATTAAAATGGTCAACTAACAATAATAAAGTTGCTACTGTAGATTCTAATGGAAAGGTTACTGCTAAGGCTACTGGTACAGCAACAATTACTGTTACTACAGCTAATGGAAAAAAGGCAACTTGTAAAGTAACTGTTAAGGATCAGAGTGGATATACTACAAAACTTAACGGACATACTGTTAAGTTGCCTGCAGGAAATGATAGAGTTTATATTTTGGATACTCAGGATTTCAGTCCTTCTAATCATAGAGTAAATGCAAGTGATGCAATTGTTTTTGAGAGTAATGGAAAATATGCAATGATAGATACTTCTGTTAATTATCAATCTGATCGTGTTGTAAAATATTTAAAAGATATAGGTGCTAATGAATTAGAATTTATATTATTGACTCACATGCATGGTGATCATATTGGTGGTTTTAAGAAAATTTTAGATAGTGGAATTAAAGTTAAAAAATTATATATAAAAGATCTTTCAAATAGTAAAAGTGCTGGAAAGGGTAATTTTACTAGAGTGATAAAAAATGCTAAAAAAAAGGGAGTAACTATATGTTATGTTTCTAAAGCTGAAAACAAAAAATTTTCTTGTGGTGATTTTAATTATTCTTTATATAATACGAGTGATAATTTAAAAGGGCATAGTGGAAATGAAAATGTTAATAGTGTTACAGCATTAGTTACTATTCATGGAAAAAAATGTTATTTTACAGGTGATATTGTAAATGATGATAAAGTTAATGTTAATGCTGAAACAAAAGCTGCTAATTCTGTTGGTCAGGTTTTCTTTTATAAGGTGGCTCATCATTCATATTCACCTAATAACTCTGTTTCTGCTATGAAGAAACTAAATCCTCAATATGGAGCAGTTACTAATTTAAAGCATCGTACAGGTACAAATGATGCTAGATCAAGAATATTAAATAATTCTAGAATTAATGATAGTAGATTGAAATATTCCGAAAATGGAACTCTTATTTATACTTTTACATCTTCTGGTGAGATGAAATATAATAAATTAGGCAATGATGGAAGAAGACAAAAAGGTACTTAATATTAGATTGGATTGGTGAATTAAATGAAAAAAATATCAAAAATTAATTTTGAAAAATTGTGTATTTTTATATTGTTTTTAGGTATTATATGTAGTTTTAAAACTGCTTTTGCAACGGATTCTGTTAAAATTGAAAAAGTTAGTAATAGTTCTAGTGGAAGAATTATAAAGGTTTCATCAAATCGTGAAATGGTGTCAGTGAAATTGTTTTTGAAAGATAATGCAGGCAATTATGCTCAATTTTATATAGATGATTCTATAAATGCAAAATCAAAAAATTATTTTATATCTAAGTGGAGAATATCTTTAGATGAAAATTATACTATAAAAGTTATTGCTAGATTTGATGATGGTACAGAAATCTCTTCAGAAACTAATTTAGAGAAAGTTCCAAAGAGTGAACAATCTAAACCATCAAGTGATAGTAATAATAATGAAAATAAAAATAATAATAATGGCAAAAACAACAATAATAATAGTAATAGCAGTGGAAACAAAAACAACAATAATAATAGTAATAACAGTGGAAACAAAAACAATAATAGTAATAATAATTCAAAAACAGAAGTTAAGTCAGTTTCTTTGAATAAAAGTAAATTAACATTATATAAAAATGGAAAAAATAGTGAAAAATTAATTGCAACAATTAATCCAAGTAAAAATACTTCAGGTAAATGGTCAACTAGTAATAAAAAAGTAGCTACAGTTGATTCGAATGGTAATGTAAAAGCTGTTGCAAATGGAACTGCTACAATTACGTTTACAGCAGGTGGAAAAAGTGCAAAGTGTCAAGTCACAGTAAAAACAGCGCAAACAGAACAGAAGGGACAAACGGGAAAAACATTTAGTAAGACTTTAAATTCAAGTAATTGTAAAAAAGTAGCAACTGTTCTTCCAAAAGTATCATCTTGTTATATTGGACAATCTTTTTGTGTGACTGATAAGTACTATATATGTGCATTAGCTCAGAAATCGAAAAAAAATTCTAAAAGTAAAGCTATGATACAGGTCTATGATAAAAGTGGAAATTATAAAAATAAAGCTTCTATAAATTCATATCATTCTAATGGGATGGCATATAATCCAAATACAAAAATGATTCATGTTGCTACTATGAAAAATGGTAAATTAATAGCTTTTTCTTCTAATAATATTCAAAGTGTTAAAAGCCTTAGCACTACAACAGTAAAATTAAATCAATCTTCTAGTGGAATTGCATATGATACTTTCAAAAATGAATATTATACAAAGGCAGGAAAAACTTTAAGAAGATATGATAGTTCATTAAAGAAACTAAGTTCATTTTCAATGAAAAGTTCACAATATCATCAAGGACAAGATGTTGGTTCATATAATGGACTAATGTTAGTTATAGATACAAAGTCATATGGAAGTAATTATATATATATTTATAATGCTAAAACAGGAGCTTATTTAGGTAATTATCATGTTACATTATCTGGTGCTGAACTAGAGAGTGTTGCATATGATCCATACAAAAAGAATTTTGCTTTAATGTGTTATTATCCAGGTGGAACAACAAAAATATATACTACAACTGCAATTAGTTTAGATAAATATTGTAATTAAGTAATTGAAATAATTGCATACTTTTGAAAAGGTCTTCATATTAAATTAGTAATATGAAGATTTTTTTGGATAAGAATAATATAAAAGATGGAAAATTTTTAGTTTTGCTCTTATATAGGATTGCGTATATTGTAATTTAATGGTATATTAATTGTGAGTCTGTAAATAAAAAGAGATAGTCTTAGTGAATTGAAAGAATTCACTGAAAATGTACTAGGAGGATATGATGATTCAAATAATTTTACTTATATGTTTAATTTTACTTAATGCGTTTTTTGCAGCTACAGAAATGGCTTTTGTATCTTTGAATGATGCAAAAATTTCTGTTAAAGCGAAAGAAGGGGATAAAAAATATATCAAAATAGAAAAGATGCTTAAAAGCCCAAGCAAGTTTTTGGCTACAATTCAGATAGGGATTACATTAGCTGGATTCTTATCTAGTGCTTTTGCGTCAGATGTTTTTGCTAGTGAGTTAGCAAAGTTACTATTTAATATAACACATATTTTTTCTGTAACTGTTTGGCAGAATGTTTCTATTATTGTGATTACAATTATTTTATCTTATTTTACTTTGATTTTTGGAGAATTAGTTCCAAAAAGAATTGCAATGGAAAATGCAGAAAAATTTTCATTATTTTCAATATCAATAATTTCTGCGTTAGCTAAATTTATGTCTCCATTTGTTAAGTTTTTAACATGGTCTACTGATAAAGTTTCAAAAATTTTTGGTGTTAAAAAAGAAAATGAAGAAACTGTTACTGAAGAAGAAATTAGAATGATGGTTGATGTTGGTCAGGAAAAGGGTACAATTAATAATGATGAAAAAGAAATGATTAATAATGTTTTTGAACTTAATGATAAAGAGGTATCAGAAATTATGATACATAGAACAGAAATGTTTGCTTTAGAAGATAGTTTGACAGTTTCTTTGGCTAATAAGAAATTAGTTGAGGAAGAATGTAGATATAGTAGAATTCCTGTGTATGATGAGGATATAGATGATATTGTTGGAATATTATATATTAAAGAATTATTAAGAGCAAATTCCAATGTAAAAATAAAAAAATTATTAAAAAATACTATGTTTATTCCAGAGACCAAAAGGATTAATGAGACTTTTAAAGAAATGCAAAAAAATAAAACTCATATGGCTATTGTTGTTGATGAATATGGAGGAACAGCTGGATTAGTCACAATGGAGGAT
>CAKPDW010000031.1 GCA_934149115.1 uncultured Clostridia bacterium | reverse complement strand
ATTTTTTTCAAATTTACCATACAAAAATGAAAGAAACTCCACTAAATATGGACTTTTCTTGCATACATCTAATTTTTCTTAGTATATGGACTTTACTTTTTTAAGTAACCACATTATATAAGTTTCTTTCTTAGCTTTATTTTAACTTCCTGGTAGTACATAATCTGTAAAATTTAGATAAATAAAAGCTTATACAACACCATCTAATTATTTGTCAATTTCTTGTTGACTTTTTATGTAAATAATGGTATGATATGTATGTATTTTTAAATTATGTAATAACCATGAATTCATCAGCAAGGAGGTAATCTTATGAAACTATCAAAATTCTTTACTGTAGTTCAAATTAAAAATGATGTTTTTGCAGTATACAATCGGCTTGTTATGGATGTAATATTTGTAACAACTGACGAATTAGCTGAAATTCGTAATTTGAATTTTGAACCGAATTTACTTAAAGAAAAAGGTATTTATATCGAAAATGATATAATTGACAGTTATGCATATGAACAATTAAAGAAACAATATTTGAATGAAAGTACAAACTTGCATATTATGTATTTGATTTTGACCACAAGTTGTAATTTAGCTTGTAAATATTGTTATATTGAAAATAATATATGCAATAATAAAGTCGAACACAGTATGACAAAAGCTACTGCCCATCTTGCAATTGACAGATATATTGACCATCTAAAAAATGCTGGTTTAACTACTGCTGAAATTATTCTTTATGGTGGAGAACCTTTAACAAATTGGGAATGCGTTAAAGAAATAGCAAAATATACCAAAGAAAGAACAAAAAATGCAAACATCAAAATTGTTATATCAATGGTAACTAACGGAACTCTTTTAGATGAAACAAAAGCTGATTTTATTGCAGAATACGGATTAAGAGTTGGAATTTCTATTGATGGGCCAAAACAAATTAATGACGAAAACCGAATTTACCGTACTTCAAACAATAGTGTTTATGATAAAGTTTTAGAAACCGTTGCACTTTTAAATCATAAAAAAATAGATTTTGGATTTTCAATTACACTTTCTAATACTTTTATCAATAACAAGGATGCTGTTATTGAATGGCTCAAACAGATGCAAGTTAATGGAATAGCTTATAACCTTTATCATTTTTCTGAAAATAATGACGATTGGGAAAAAGTTTATAATGATCAGAGTGAATTTTTGATTGAATCTTTTGAAAAATTGTATGAATCAAAAGGTCTGGTAGAAGATCGTCAATATAGAAAACTTGAAAGTTTTAAGGATTATAAATTTAAATTTTCTGATTGTGCATCTGTTGGTTGTAATCAAATTACAGTGCGTCCAGATGGTATCTTAAGCATTTGCCATTGTTATTCAAAAACAGATAAATACGTTATTGGCAATATCTATGATATGACATTTGATGATGCAATCTTGAGTTCAGAGGCTACATTCTGGAAATATCGTGCACCAATTTTCGATAACGAATGTCTTAATTGCGAAGGAATTTTTATTTGTGGTGGAGGATGCCCTGCACAGGGAGAAGCTTTATTTGGAGATAGGAAAAATATTGACAGACCTTTCTGTATTCACACGAAAAAAAGTTTAAAATGGTTATTAAAAAAGCTTTATGAAACTTCATAATCTTTGAACTAACAATAAAAAATACTACTCTTGTTATTTATCTAAAACAAGAGTAGTATTTTTATATTTTTATATTCATTGTATTTTTTACAATATTAAAGCCATTTCTTTTATATAAATTATAAGCTTTGTCATTTTTAGAGCATACAACTAATTCAATTATCTTAATATTTTCTTTTTTGCACCATTCTTTAAATTTATTAATCATTTTCTGGGCAATGCCTTTATTTCTATGTTGTTCTTCTACATATATTGCATCTAATATTGCTTTCTTTTTTATATATACTGGTGAATCAACTATATATCCAAATAAATATGCTACAATTTTATTTTTATTTGTTGCTACTAAAATAATAGAATCATTAATTTTCTTCTGATAGTATTCTTTTACTACATAATCATAATTTATATTATTATCATATTTTTTTTCATCTTTAATCAATTTATTCAATAAATGATTTGCTATATCAATCTCATATTCAAGTATTTCTCTTACAATATATTTTTCACTATCCATATTTCTCACACCTAAAATTATATTATCATTTTTTTCCCTTTTAGTCAAGAAAAATCATAGAATATACAATTGTATATTCTATGATTTTTTTCATATGCGATTTACAATTTCACTTCTATTTTTTGAAATAAAATTATAACAGGATAGAAATCTAGAATGAAAACAATTTTCTTGATGATATAATCTGTTCACGTTCTCTATAAGAGTTTTCCCATCAAAATCTATACCATAAAATTCCCTATATGCTCTTATTTTACTATTTGTGTAGCTTTCAAAAATTTTTTTATCAGCAAATATTGTATCTATAAGAATCTCACTTAATATCCATTCAGTTGTTGGATATTCGAAATCTTTCCATAAATATTCTGAATTAATTTCAATCAATTTTTTAAAAAATATAAAATGGCAACATTCATGAAGTAAAATTTCTCTAAAATTTTCAATATAGCTTGGAACATAAAATGCTACATTATTAATCCATCTCGGACAAAGTGAAACATTTCCAACTTTTACAATAATTTTTAGTTTTTCATCACTCACTTCAAACTCATCAGCAATTTTAAGATATAAATAATAAAATTGTTCATTAATTTGTTCTTTAAATAAAGTTATTGCCTCATTGCATCCAATCAAATTCTCTTTATACTCTTTAATTAAATTTTCAGAACAAAAATTAATGATTTCTAAATAAGTTGTTTCGCTATTGAATCTATTTAATAGTTTTTTGTATTTATTAAATAACTCAATATTAATAAGGCTTTGATTTTTTAATGCATTGTATAAATAACTAGATAAAAGCCTTATTTCCTCATCATACCGCATTAATTGAAATTCAATTACAGGATAATGTCTTTCTTCCATTGTCTTTCCCACCTTTCAAATTTTTTTTTATTATATCATATTTCGTCATATAAGTAAATTCAAGAAATTAATTTGGGCATGTTTTTTATCTGAAGTTTTAACACTTAACAATATTTATTTTTAACCATCTGGTAACCTCATATAATTAAATTTTTATCTCTTTTAGCAAAGCTAATTTAACTCATATGATAAATTTTGAAGAAAATTTAATATTCTTATTACTTCATATATGTTTCTCGGTATTTCTGTTGGGTATTCTATTATTGCTTCAATATTTTTTTGTTTGTTCACTATTATTGTTTTATTTAAGATTTGTTTTTTTTCTTGTGAATACATTCCGTACTTTCTACAATTTTCACCTATTTTATCTTCTACAATAGGAAACGTGATTTCTATTCCTGTTCTCATTTTTATACTGTCTATCCATGCATAGTGTGAAAGAAGGTTTCCTGTTGTCATGAAAATTATATTGGTATTTAGTTTTTTAAATTCTTTTTCGTTTTTTTTGATTTCTAATATTTCTAGTTCTGATATGTAAAAAAAATCTTCTTTATATGAAAAAAGAATAATGTTTCCTTCTATTTCTGATGTGTTAATCATCCCTTGTGTTGAATTTACAATCAATGGATTTAGTTGCTCTCCTACTTTTACATTTCCGTTTTTTAATAATTCATAATCTATTTTTAACACCTCCCTATACTAATATAAGTATTCAGTGCATAAAAAAATGCCACCCTTTTTCAGGATGGCTTGGGGAAGAAAAAAATTTTCAAGACTATTTGTTTAGTCTTTATGAATTTATGATATCTCTTGAATGTTAAAATAGCCTTAAAAATTTTTAATTTTCAAATTTTTTTAAATTTTTTAATTTTAAAAGTGCAATCACTGATGCTGAATCATCAATTGTTCCATCTTCTAACATTTCAAAAACTTTTTTTACTGGAATTTTTATTGGTTCTAAAAATTCATCATCATCTAATTGTAGCTCTTTCACTTTTTTTGCGTGTTCTGCTAAGAATACATACGAGTGATTATCACAACATGCTGGGTCACTAATGAATTTTTGAATCATTGTAAAATTATCTGCAACACATCCTGTTTCTTCTGCTAATTCCCTTTTAGCGGATATTTCTGGTTCTTCATCTTCTTCAATTAGGCCTGCTGGTAATTCTATAGATTCTAATCTACCACTTCCTGCTCTTGGTTGTTTTACGAAATATATTTCGTTGTCATCTGTTAATGCTATTATTGACACTGAACATTTTTTTCTGATTATCTCTCTTTTTATTATCTCTCCATTTGGTAATTTTATAGTAAGTTTGTCTAATTTTAAAAATCCTTTGTATAAATTTTCTTCTTTAATTATATTCATTTTTCCTCCTTTTTATATACAAACTTTTTTTACCACTTTTGTGATTGCAAATAATATTATATATACAACAACTATACTTGCTCCTGTTGGTAAGCTTAAGAAAAAGCTTAAAAACATTCCTAATATAAAACATATTACTGATATTATACCTGACATTATAATTAATTCTTTGAAACTGTTTGTTAGCCCTTTGGCTATTATTGCTGGAAATACTATTAGACTAGATATAAGCAATGTTCCCATCATTCTCATTCCTAATACTACTATTAAAGCTGTTAAAAATGAAATTAAAAATTGGTAGAATGTTACGTTTATTCCTCTTGCTTTAGCAAATTTTTCGTCATATGTAATCATGAATAAACGATTATAATATAACATGTATGTGATTAATACTGCTATTGATAATATGACACTAATTATTACATCTGTTCTTTTCATAGATAATATACTTCCGAACATATAATTCGATACGTCTATATTAAATCCAGTTGATGCTGATGTAATAATTATTCCAATTGCTAGTGCTCCTGTTGATACTAATGCTATTTGAATATCTCCACTTTCTCCTTTTTTTTGACTTATTATCATTATTATTATTGCGGAAATTAAAACAATGGGTAATGAAACTGCTAAAGGTGGTAGGTTTAGGGCTACTGCCAATGTTAATGATGCAAAGCCTACTTCTCCTAGACCATGTCCAATCATTGAATAATTTTTTAATACTAGGATTACACCCATTAATGCTGCACATATTGAAATAGAAATTCCACAGATTAATGCTCTTTGTATAAATGTATAATTTAATAAATTAATAATTTGTTCCATTATATTTTTTCCTCTTTATTTTTTATAGCTTTTGTGATTCTTTTTCCTATTTTGAAAAAAGCTATTATTTATTTTATCATAAATAATAGCTTTATACAAGTAGTTTATAGGGGTTTGGCTGTCTTAGTAAAGTTTTATGAGTTTTCTCCAATTACTTTTCCTTTATATAAATAAAGTGTCATATAATCTTCTGTAACATATGTATAACTTTTCTCATTTTTCCAAATGCTATTTGTGTTGTCTTCGTCATCTTTATCTGATTTTACTTTTGCTCTGTACTTAATAACAACTTTTTTCAAATCTTTACAATCTTTTGCTGGTGTTGAATATTCGATTTTCAATAATTTTATGTTGGTTTTTTCATTTGCGTTATCTCTCATATCAATAAATTCCTCTAAATCTTTCTTAAAATCTTTAACAGAACTATCATCAATATCTTTTAAATAATCATTAAAATTTTTTACAAAATCTTCATCTTCGCCATCTCCGGTTTGTGCTTCGTACAATGCTGTAGCAGCTTCTATATTTGTTGCTTTTATGATTTTTTCCTCATCATTAGAATTGACTGCTGACAGATATTTTTTTATTGCTCTTTTTTCAGCTCCTCCTACTAAGTTGGCAATTAATATAATAGCTAGTATTACAACAACTAATATTATTATACATATTTTTGTGTGAGCTTTAATCCATGCTCTAATTTTTGAAAATACATCTTTTACTTTATTCATTTGTATTTCTCCTTTTTATTTTTTCTATCCCTTTTAATTTTTTGTTAAAAAAAAGCTATTGTTTATTTTATTATAAATAATAGCTTTTTATGAGTTACTTACTATTGCTTGGCATTTCCGATAATCTGTTTTTATTTTAGAAAGCAAATGAAATAACTTTTCCTTTATATAAATAAATTGTCATATAATTTTCTGTTACCTCTGTATATTCTTTTTCTGATTTCCATATAGAGTCTTTCTTATCATCTTTGTCATCATCACTTGGTTTTGTAGTTGCTTTATATTTAATAACTACTTTTTTTAGGTCTTTATTATCTTTTGCTGGTGTTGAATATTCGATTTTTAGTAATTTTATTTTACTATTATTGTCGTTATTATCATTGCTATCTTGTATTCTTTCTTTATAAGATTTTACTTCACTATCTTGAACATCATCTAAATAATCTTCAAATCTTTTTACTACATCACTATCATTGTCATTGTCATTATTATCGCTTGAGTCATAAAGGAATGATGAAAATCTATCTCCACTTGAATATTGAGCTTCGTTCCATGCAGCTGCAGCTTCTATATTCATTGCTTTTATGATTTTTTCCTCATCATTAGAATTTAATGCTGATATATATTTCTTTATTGCTCTCTTTTCAGCTCCTCCTACTAAGTTAGCAATTAGTATAATAGCTAGTATTACAACAATTAATACTATTATACATATTTTTGTGTGAGCTTTAATCCATGCTCCTATTTTTGAAAATACACCTTTTACTTTATTCATTTGTATTTCTCCTTTCAGATTTTTAATTCTTATTAAGTATATCTTATAAAAATTAAAATAGCAATATTTTTATTATAATATGCTTACTACTTTTTTTAAAATTTTTAACTAGATTTCTGTATTGCATAAATCATCTGTTAAGACTTTCTTATCTGTCTGATATTCAGTAATCTCATTATTCAATAGTTTCTGATATTTTTCGGCAATTTCTTCATTTCCTATAGAATCTCCATCATATGCAACAATAATTATGTTTTGGACTTCATCATCTGTTACTAATCCTTTTTGAACTTTAAATATTTTTACGTTTTTAAAAACTTCTTTATATGTTGCATATTCACTTTTAATAAAATTAGTCTTTTTTCCTTCTAATGCTGATACTATATTAGTGATTACAATTCCGTTATCTGTTAAATCTTTTTTTGCATTTTCTAGTGCTTCTTTTGTTGTTAATTGAAATGGGATATTTAATCCTTTGAATGCATCTAATAATATACAATCATATTTATTTTGTGTTGTATTTAGATATCTTCTTCCATCTTCATGATATATTTTTAAACGTTCATTGCTTGTATCTAATCCAAAATATTCTTGTGCTAATTTTGTCATTTTAGAATCTATTTCTACTACATCTATTTGTTTATCTTTAAATTTTTCTAAAAAATATTCTGGATATGTATAAGCAGCTCCACCAATCATTAATACTTTCTGAGTTTCTGGCTTATAATACTCAAATAAATCATAATATTTTAAATACTCACTTGCTAAAGTGTTCTTATCTTGTAGAATTGATTCGTATCCTTTGTCAACTTGTAGGATTTTATATTTTTTTCCAGATTTTGATTTGTATTCTTTAATCCACATTCTACTATATTCTGAATCAGTGTCTACTATAATGTCTTGGTGCTTCTTCACAAAGGTTTGCTTTCCAAGTATAACTATACTTATCAAAAATATAATTGTTATTATAGATTTAACTATATATCTTATGTCTTTTTCTTCATATAAGATAAAGGATAATATTGATAATATAATTACTAACATTAATATAATATTTTTTACGCCTATATTAGGTATTAATATAAATCCTGCTAAAAATGTTCCTACTATACTTCCTATTGTTGATAATGCTGACATTCTTCCAGATATTCTACCTACTTCTCCTAATTCTTTGTCTTTTAATTTTACAGCAAATGGAAAGGCTGTTGCTAAAAACATGCTTGGTATTCCAAAAGTTATTGTTGAACATATTATTGCAATAAATGAATTATTTAATTTTGTATTCGATAATGGTTCTACTGCATATACTTCAAGTAATGGTATCATGCTGATAAACACTGCTGAATTTAATAAAAATAATGATAGTAAATTAATTTGTGGGTGTTTGTCTGAAATTTTGCCTCCTATTAAATATCCTAAGCTCATAAATCCTAACATCATTCCTATAATACATGTCCATATTAAATTTGAATTTCCAAGATATGGTGATAATATTCTTGCAGCTACTAGTTCTATTATCATACCTGTTGCGCCTGCAATAAATGTAGTTATTTCTAATAAATATTTTTTCATATTTTATCCTTTACTCTTTTGTTTTATTTTTTTCGTTTATGTTTCCATCAAACACTATTTCTTGATCTAATTCAACAACTCGTATGTTTGGATTATGTATTTCTTCTAAATCGTGTGTTGCCATTAGTATTGTTATATCGTTTTTTGCATATAACTCGTCCAAAATCTTATAGAAGTTTCTTATTGTAGCTTTATCAAGCCCACTACATGGTTCATCTAATAATAATAGTTTTGGGTCTCCAATTAATGTCCTTGCTAATAATACTCTTTGTCTTTGACCTCCTGATAAGTCTCCTATTTTTTTATTTAATAAATTTTCGATTTTTAATTTTTTAGCTATTTCTTTTAGCTTTTCTTCATCTTTTTTATTGTAAAATGGTAATATACCGTGTTTTTGCACTCCTGTTAATATTATTTCTTTTGAGGTTGCTGGGAATGATATATCTGTCATATTGTTTTGAGCTAAATATGACACATCAGCTCTATCAATTTTAAACTCTATCTTTCCTGTGTCTTTTTTTATTAATCCTGTTATTATTTTTAGTAAAGTACTTTTTCCTGAACCATTTTTTCCGACTAAACATATATATTCTTTTTCTTTGACTTTTAAATTTATATTTTTTAATGCAACATGTTCATTATATTTAACACTCAAATTTTTTACTTCTATAATATTCATTACTTCTCCTTACTTTGCATCGCTGTTTTCAAATTTTCAACATTTTTGTACATTATTGATAAATAATTTTCGCCATTTTCTAATTGTTCTTTTGTTACTGTATGTAAACTATTGAATTCTAGTTTTTCAGCTCCTGTTTCTTCAGCAATTGTTTTAGCAATATTAGCTGATGACATTTCTTTGAAAAATACTACTGGTAAACTATTTTTTTTGATTTCATTAATAACTGAGAAAACTTTATCAACACTTGGTTCTCCATTTTCGCCACATGAATCATATGCTGTTACAAATTTAATATTATATCTTTTTATGAAATATGCATATGAAAATGGTCCTCCAAAGGCTATTTCTTGTTTATCTGCAGTATCTACAACATTTTTTATATCCTCATCTAATTTGTTTAATTTTTTTATATAATTTTCTGCGTTATTTTTATAATAGTCTGCATTTTGAGGATCTTTTGCAATTAGTTCTTTTTCGATATTTTCTACTATAGTAACTGATTTTGTTGGGTCTAGCCAAATATGTGTATCATATTTTTCGTGTTCTTCATGTTCATCATTTTCTTCATTAAAATATTCTTTTTCAAATTCTTCATTTTCAATTAGATTAATATTTTCTGATATGTCTTTTATATTTTCTGAATCTTCTATTCCAGAAACTAATGTGTCTCCCCATGGTTCTAATTCTTTTCCTAAAAACAAAAATAAGTCAGAATTTTTTACATGTATTACATCTTGTGGGGTTGGTTCATAATCATGTACTTCAACTCCTGTTGGTAGTAGCATTGTAACATTTGCCTTTTCCCCTGCTATTTGCTTTGTGAAATCATATATTGGATATATACTTGTGATTATATTTAATTTATTATCTTCATATTCTGGTTGAATATTTTTATTAAATATACAAATGATTGTTGTAATAATTATAATTAATATTACTAATGAAATTATTATTTTTTTCAATTTTCCCTCCTAATTCAGCTATTTATAAAATTCTTCTCCTACAAATGTATAATCAATATTAGTTAAATTGTTAATATATGTTTCATAATTTGATACATTCTTTTTATTATCTAAATAATATACTTCTGAATATTCTGGAGAATTAATTTCAGAACCATCTGATTTTTTTAAATTTATTTTTTCCCCTGACATATTTACTAAATCATATTGTATATTACTAGGAAAACCTGATGAATTAAAATTAACCTTTTCTGGTAAATTTGCACAGATTAATATTCCTTTATCTATTAATTTCGGATTTATATAGTCATATTCTATATCTAATTTTTTCTCAAAATCTTTATTAATTATAATATATTTATCTTCAGTATTTTTTACAATATATCCATCATCTAATACAAAAATATCTTTGTATTCGTCTGATACTCTTTCTCCTAATTCATTTGCAAAATAAATTATTTTTTTATCATAATCTTTTAATAATATTTTGTCATCAAAAAATTCTAAAATTTGAATATTTCCTTCTAACTCAACTCTTTTAGTTTCTTTTGTATACCAACCTTGTATGTTTTCTGAAGTTTTGTAAAATGGTAAAAAGCCATTGCTGTATACATATAAATTGCTTCCATCAAATTTTAGATTATCACAATCTATACTGACTTTAATGTTTGAATTATCTTTTTTCATAAATTCATATCTATTTTTTGTTCCAGCTTGTGAAACTGTTATATATATGTCATATTCATCATTATATGGATATCTGTATGGATATTTATCATATGCTTTTATTTTATTCATATTGCTAGTTGGAACGGTTGAAATTTTTTCCGTAATTTTTCCATCTTGTTTTAATGTTTCAGCATATATTTCTTGAAATTTTTCCATTTGTTTTTGATAATTATCAACAGCAATTTCATTTTTGAAAGACATAACTATTCTTTGGTTTTTTAATATTATTGCTGATGTATTATCTTCACATACAAGTGCTATATCAAAGTTTTTATCGTACATTTCTATTGTTACAAATGGTGATGCATAATCATATTTGAAATCAATTTTTGTTTCGCCTTTTGAATTGATATATCCCCATTTACCATTCATTTTTGCGTTTAGTAAAAATTCTTCATCTTCGCCTAATACACTTATATTTTTAAAATATTCTTCATTATATTCTACATAGCCTTTATTTTCAGTTTTTATAATTTTTTTTACTTTGTCTTTGTATGTTAATATATTGATTGCTACAAGTCCTATTGCAACTATAACTATTACTGTACAAACAATATAAAACATGTTATTTGTATATATCATGTTTTCTCTAATAACTTGTATTTCTATTATCATTGCTGATAATATATACATAATTCCAATATATGGGTTTTTAGTAAAGAAAAAAGCTGATGATATTATTGCAATAAAATATGAGAAAAATAATATCTTATCTTTTCTATTAAACAATAATGTTATTAAATTAATTACTGTAATAATTACTGTTAATATCAATATATACATATTATTTTCATTAATAATTTTTAATTCTTCTGCACTTGCTCTTGATATAGCTGGCATGTAAAAATTAAATAACAATATTAAAATACCAAATAGTAAGTTCATTCCACCTACAACACTATTTACTATTTTACCCCTCATTTTCTATTACCTCATTTTCTTTAGTTTGTTGAACTTTTTTGTCTAGTTTTGCAATTTCATAAATTGCAAAAGCAAATATTACTATGATAAATATTCCAATTATAATTTCTAATAAATTATTAAAGTTAGGTATAAACATTATCAATGATGTTAAAGAAAATCCTATTATAGCATAATAAGTCATTCCATAAAATTTCTTAAATAAGTATGTAATCATTCCTGCAGTTGTTAATGCTAATGTTATATATCCAATTCCAAAAGGTATGATTACTCCTAAATTTAGTGATGTGAAACCTGCTAATATAGGGCCTAGAACTCCCATGTATATTAGTATGTGTATTGTTGTCATTCCAGGCATTACAGCTCCCCATGCATATATTGCTCCATATATTATCAATTCTATTGGACTTATATATGTGACTGTTTCTCCTGCTTTTGTGTTATTGGCAATTAAAGTACAAATTATTGTAATTATTAATGCAATTACTGTACTAATTAAATATCTTTTTTTAAATCCTTCCTTGTTTGCTACTTTAAATAATGTTGGGATTCCACCTATAATTATTCCTAAAAAAGCACATCTTGTATATGCGTTATAATTTGTTAATAAATAAGTTACCAACTTTGCACAACAAGCTGCACTTACTAGAATTCCCAATAAAATTGGCCATATATATTTTAAATTTTCTTTAAAATTTTTAAATGGATTTGCTATGATTTCCATACATCTGTCATATATACCTAATACTATAGCAAAAGTACCTGCTCCAGCTGTAAGGGCTGCTATACCTATTATTAATCCTTTTACAAATTTTATTATATCTTCTTTCATGTTTCTTCCTTTTCTTTTTCATAATTGTAAAACAATAAGTTTTAATGTTTTTTTGTGTTCTAAGGTTTTATAGTATATAAATGATTTTTCTGTATGTATTCTTGTACTTCTTTTGTAACTAAATTATCTATTTTTTCTTTTTCTTTTATTTTGTTTCTGATTTCTGTTGAACAAATATTTAGTGTATCTTTATTTTTCATATATATAATATTTTCTTTTTTTACTTGTAATGGTTCTTCTTTTCTTTGAAAAATTAAGTATTTATACTGTTTTAGTTGTTCGTAATTTTCCCATTTTGGCATTTTTTCAAAATTATCTTCGCCCATCAAAAAATACACATCATCTTTTGAATATTTGTTTTCTATTAATTTAAAAATTTCATGAGCTTTAAATAATCTGTTATTTTCTTTTTCTACTTCAGAAACATATATATTATTAGCTTTAGAACACATGATTTGTAGCATATCAATTCTTTGTTTTATACCTATCAATTCTTTTTTATGATAAAAATTATTAACTGGTACAAAATAAATTTTATCAAAAGAATAATTTTCTATTGCATTTTTAGCCAAATCAAAATGTGCAATTGTTGGAGGATTAAATGCTCCTCCAAAAAATCCAATTCTCATTTTACTTTTCTATTTCCTTTTTTATTATTTCAAAAATTTCTTCATGAATATCGTCTATTGTTCTAATTTCGCCATCTTTAATGCATTTTATTTCTGTCCAATTATATTCTTTTGATAGTTCGACAGCTGCATTATAACTATCATTCATGTATTCTGTATCTTTTTCATGAATGTCTTTTTCCATTGTATGACTAAATTTGTTTTCTCTATTTTTTATTAGCTCTGAACTATTTTTAGGAGGCATGTTTAAGAAAAATACTTTGTCTGGTTTTGGTATTTTATACATATTAAATTCAAGATTAAATAACCAATCAATAAATTTTTTTCTTTCTTTTTTATCTTTTATTTTTCCAGCTTGATGAATCATGTTTGAAGTAGTATATCTATCAACAAGTATTATTCCACCTGTTTCATAATATTTTTCAAGTTTTGTTTTATATGTTGCATACCTATCTACAGCATAAAAAGTTGATGCAACATATGGACTAACATCATTTGGATGTTTTCCAAAGTCTCCTGATAAATACATTTTTACTAATGATGATGATGGGCTCTCATAATTTGGAAAAGATGCCATCATATACTTAATCCCTAATTCATCAAATTTATTTTTTAATTTTAAAAATTGGGTTTGTTTTCCACTTCCATCTGTTCCATCAATAACAAATAATTTTCCCATTTTTTTCTCCTTTTTAATTATTTTTAATTCTTTCAAATAAAGGTTCAATTGTTTTATTAGTTAAATCAATATTTTTTCCAAGATAAATAGGTTTCCAGCTTGGTTCTGGAAGTTCAAGATATTCGCGTATTTTAGCTGTTGTTGAAGGCATTATTGGTTCAAACAAACTACTTAAATTAGCTATGATATTTGCACATGTAAATATTGTATTTTTAAATGCTTGTTCATCTTCTTTTATTTGTTTCCATGGTTCTTGGGTATCATAATATTTATTAGCTTTTTCTACTAAATTCATTATTTTATTTACTGCTTCTCTAAATTCTAATTTTTCTATTAATTCACTAACTTCTGGATATATTCTTTCAATTTCATTTTTTATTTCTGAATCTAATGTAGCTATCTCAATTTTTTCTATTCCTTTGAATTTTAATGTCCTATTTACTAAATTTCCAAATTTATTTAATAATTCACCATTATGTGTTGCTACAAAATCTTCTGGTGTGAAATTTGTATCTTTCTTTTCAGGGCCATTGCTTATTAAGTGATATCTTAATGAATCAACTGGATATATTTCTAATGCTTCTAAAGCAGTCATTCCTATTTTTTTGCTCTTAGAAAATTTTTGTCCTCCATAATTCAAATATTCACTTGATACTATTGTATCTACTAAACGATAGTTGTCTTCCAATCCAAGTAATAAAGCATTTAGTATTATGCTATGAAATAC